>JAPKBK010000027.1 GCA_028823435.1 Flavobacteriales bacterium | reverse complement strand
ATCTCACACTATAAAGGTAAGCGTTTTTGTATCTTCACGCCGTGGAAAAAAAGGAAGAAAAGGCAATAGTTCCATTCGTGGACCTCAATTTGCACCCGAATATTGAAGAAGGTTTAACAGCCATGGGTTTCGAAAACGCGACGCCCATTCAATCAGAAGCGATACCCCATGTTCTGAACAACAAGGATGTCTTAGGCATAGCACAAACGGGAACAGGTAAGACTGCAGCGTTTTTACTGCCTACGATGGATATCATCTTAGATTCGCCAGACAATGGAAAGGTGAAAGCGTTAATCGTTGTCCCTACAAGAGAGCTGGCGATGCAAATTGATCAGGCTGCTGAAGGGTTTGGTTACTATACCGGCGTGACAAGTTTGGCAATCTATGGCGGAGGGAGTGGCAAAGATTTTGCGAGAGAGACAAAGGCGCTTAAAAAGGGTGCAGACATTGTGATTGTAACTCCTGGTAGAATGTTATCTCATTTAACACTGGGATATGTAGACCTCTCTGAGCTTGAGGTATTAATCCTAGATGAGGCAGATCGAATGCTTGACATGGGATTTCACCAAGATATCATGCGTATCTCATCGCATTGTCGCAAAGGGCGACAAACGCTTCTTTTCAGTGCGACCATGCCTGAAAAAATGCGTGGTTTGGCCCACGAGTTGTTGCAGGACCCAGTGACAGTTCAATTGGCGCTGTCAAAGCCAGCAGCAAATGTGAAGCAGAGTGCCTATGTCGTGTTTGAACATCAAAAAGACGATGTTTTGGTTGACCTACTTAAGGAGCTGAAAGTCAAATCAGGAATTATCTTTACTTCCAGAAAAAGAACAGTCAACCAAGTTGTAGCTGCTTTGAGAAAAGCAGGACTCAAGTGTGGTAAGATTTCTTCAGATTTGAAGCAAGAAGAACGTGAGGAAGTTATGCTGGGTTTTCGCCAAAAGAAAATACCTCTTCTCGTAGCTACTGATGTGGTTTCACGTGGAATTGATGTCGACAGTATTGAGCTTGTCGTAAATTATGATGTTCCTCCAAATGAAGAAGATTACGTGCATCGTATCGGTCGTACAGCAAGAGCAGAACGAAAGGGCGAGGCGTTTACTTTAATTACGCCTGATGACATGCGTCGTTTTGGGAATATTGAGAAACTCATTGAACGCGCAGTGGACAAGCTCCCTCTACCTTCTAGGGTAGGACCTGGTCCAGATTACAACCCCAACTTTAGTGGTGGGAGAGGTGGCGGTGGCGGCCGAGGGAAGCCAGGCGGTGGTGGCCGAGGAAAACCAGGCGGCGGTGGCGGATATAAAGGAAATAACAGAGATTCGGGACCGAGACATCAATCTAATGGTGGCAGAAGCAATCCAAACAAAGGAAGTAGCGGAAGTAGCGGAAGTAGTGGAGTAAGTAGTGGAGGTGGAGGTCGTAGGATGAAGGGGAGCGACAATAGAAAGTAAATGGGTCCTTGATGGGTCCATTCTTGCCGCAACCACATCCTTACAGTAACGCCTCGGTGTTATTTATCTTTTCTCGGTGGACCCTGCCTGCTGTTTTCTTGGGAACGTCTTTCTTTAATTCCATCGCGAAATTTCCTTTCTAACAAAGGAATCTTAGTGGCTCTGTTCGGGTCTAGTATGTTGAAGCATTCTAGAATAAACGCTCTGTTAAGTTCTATTTCCTGGATAAGTAAATCCCCCATTTGGATGACGTTTTCCTCCAGCGCTTTGTCAGAAAGTGTTGTTTTTTCATTCGGGGTTTTTCGAAGATCTTTCTTTTCATTCCGAATTGCTTCTCTTGCCTTTTCTAATTCGTTGTGAGCAGCCCAAAATATCATGCTTTCATCAACCGTCATATCTAGTTTTTCAGTTAGAAATGCTGTGAATAAGGGTTTTATTTTATCCGTTTTCTCTTGGCTTCTGTCTTGGCTTCTGTCCTGTGCGACAGATGGAAATGCTGTGAGCAGAGCAAGGAGTGTGTTTACAATTAAATTTTTCATTTTAAGGGTGTTGGGGTGAAAATAGATAATGGCTTGATGTTAAAATAGAATGATGCTGAATTCTTCTTCAAATTCTTCATCCTCCCATTCCTGCATGAGTAGTTCTTCATTTTCAGATAAGTCATCCAATTCGATGCTTTCTAACAGGCAAGCATAACTGATGCAAGGTGCTTCACTGTTTGTGACCCAAGGTGAAAGTAGAAGTGCGACTGTGGCTAAGCTTGCAGCAATAGAAACAAGACCTGCTTTCTTCAACGAAAAAACAGACGCAGATTTTTTAGGAGATTGAGATACCGCAGATAAAATTTCGGATTTCTGTTTCTCGAAAAATTTCGGAGGAACTTGATATGGATTCTCTATCATAACGATATGACGTTTGAATTTAAAAGAGGTTTAATTTTTTCTTTTGCATGATGAAAGGATGCCTTTAATGCACCTATCGAAGTGCCAGTACATTCTGAAATACGCTTGTAGTCTAGCCCTTCAAAGTATTTTAAAACAAAGACCGTACGTTGTTTTTCGGGCAATGTTAATACAGCTGCATGAAGGAGGACTGCTGCCTTGTCCCCGTCAAAGTACACGTCAGATTCCAGATGTGTCACATGATCTTCAAAAGGAACTTCTTCGCTTCTTCGTTTTCGGATCAAATCAATCCCTTGTCTTGTCGCAATAGTGAAGATCCACGTGCTAAACTTCGCTTCAAAACGGAATGTTTTCAGTGAAGTATGAACTTTGACAAACGTGTTTTGTGTTGCATCAGCAGCATCTTCATGATTGCCGAGAATCCTCCTGAGATGATAATAAATGGGCTGATGAAGTGTTTCTAGAAGTGCGTTAAACGCATTGTTTCGAATCGTGTTGTTTGAGGAACACAAGGCGTTAAATAGGATTTCATCAGACGTGTAGCCAGAAAACGTAAAATTCGTGGCACCTTTTTTCTTCATCATCATTGCTGAACGTATGACGCGCAGGACTGAATTAGGTTTAATTAATTTGTCTTTCTTCTTTTCAAGAAATAAAAAAGTGTAGCGCCTCCAATAAATATGAGCACTGCAATAAGTTCAGCTTGAGTCATGGTGATCCCAAGGAAATCAAAGGTTGTGTTTACCCTAATCTTCTCAATAAAGAAGCGTTCTATTCCATTAAGCATTAAGTAGGTGGCGAAAAGAAGTCCAGCAGTGGAGAATTTTGTTCTAAGTTTCCAGAGCATGGCAAATAGAATGATTGCCATCGTGGTTTCATATAAGGAAGTAGGATATACGCCTGTATCCAAGCACGTTCCATATCCAGGGTATATTGACCAAGGATCAGATTCAGAAATAAAACGACCTACACCGTTGACATTGTTAGGAAAGTTATAGCTCCAAGTCCATTCAGGCAGCCAGCTTAACCAATTTGGTTGGGGATGTGTGTTGGGGATTCCCCAGTCGCCATCTCCAGAGATTTGGCAGCCTATGCGACCTATTCCATATCCCAGCATAAGCGCAGGAGATGAGGCGTCGGCAACGTTGAGGAATTTCAGGCCGTAGTGTCTTGAATATAAATAAACGCTCAGTCCACCTACAATCAGCCCCCCGTAAATTGTAAGCCCACCGATGAATGCATTTAAGCTGGGTTCTTGAAAGAAAGCCATAAATTGATCTGGGTATTCTATCAAATGAAAAAGCTTTGCGCCAAGAATTCCACCGACTGCAGCTACAGTGAGGATTCCGCCAACATGTTCATAGGGCGGCATGTCTATGGTCTCAGTTTTGGGACTTGGAAGCGCGTTTTTTCGACCCTCATACCACCTCCATCCACCGAGTAAAACAGCCAATCCCAACCCCATAAAGACACTGCCTTCAGAGGAAAACAGATGCGCTTGAGGGAGAGAGCTTCCATTAAAAAGTGTCCCTGCATGAATGGCGAGGTAAAGGAATTTCCATCCGAAAATGAAGCCTATAAAAGCCTGGCTTAGAATGTCAATTGGTGTAGCAGGCTTTCCAATGATGTTTTGTGATGTAGTTGGACTGAATGCACCAGATTTAGTGAGCCGAATGAATTCGCTTTTTAGGATAAAGCTGGCTGAGATGAAAGCCATGGCAACGAAAAATCCAAAGCTGTTCACGAGCTTCAGGAAGGGCCAGTCCAGACCTAGTAAGTCTTGAAATGCAAAATATAGATTTGGGTACATGTTTAAATGCTGTTCTGTGTGGTTCCGATAACAAATCCATCGGGGTTAATTTTATCCAATCTCAAGTCTGCAGTAAAGTTACCCTCAACTGTTTTTGAATCAACGGATACACGCACATATTCAGGTGTATAGCCGAACTTCAAGCCATCAATTTCCGACGATTCAATCAGTACTGAGCGTGTCTGGCCGAGAAAGCTTTCGTAATGGGCACGTTGCTTTTTTAGGCTTAAAATACGCAGCTGCTTGTTTCGGGATTGTCGGGTGTTTATGGGGACAACATCATCAATTCGCAATGCCGTTGTTTTCGGACGTTCACTGTAAGTAAATACGTGTAAATAGCTAACATCTAAGGAGTTGACAAAATCGTATGTTTGTTGAAACAAACCGTCATCCTCACCAGGGAACCCCACGATGACATCTACGCCTATGCCAGCATTGGGCATCTTTTTCTTGATGTATTCGACTCTTTCTCTGTAGAGCTTGGTCCTGTATCTACGTCTCATCGTTGAAAGGATGTCGTCAGATCCAGATTGAAGAGGAATGTGAAAATGAGGCATAAATTTTTCGGAGGATGCCACAAAGTCAATGATGTCTTCACTGAGTAGATTTGGTTCAATACTGGAAATCCGATACCTCTCAATTTCTTTAATCTTGTCAAGTTCTGTGATTAATTCCAAAAGTGTTTCTCCATTTGATTTTCCGAAATCACCAATATTGACACCAGTGAGTACGATTTCTTTTGCACCGCGTTCCGCAGCCTCCCTCGCTTGTGATAAGGTTTGTTCTATTGTGCCTGAGCGTGACCTGCCCCTGGCCAATGGAATGGTGCAAAATGCACAGAAGTAATCACAGCCGTCCTGAACTTTTAAAAAGGTTCGTGTCCTGTCTCCACTTGAAAAACCTGGAATAAAATGTCGGACTTCTTTAATTTCTCCCGCATGGATTTCACCCCCTGGTTCATCATCTCCATGGACCCTTTTTGATAAATCATCAAGCATGGAGGGAAGGTTGAACTTTTCATTTGCGCCAAGGACCAAATCCACGCCGTCAATATTCGCTATTTCTTGAGGTTTGAGTTGCGCGTAACATCCTATCACAACAATGTATGCTTGTGGATTTGACTTAAGTGATCTCCTAACAATGTTTCTGCATTTTGAGTCGGCATTGTCAGTGACGCTGCATGTGTTTATCACCACCACATCTGGATTCTCATCAATTGAGACCCTTGCAAAACCATTTTCAGAGAGCTGTCGAGCCACCGTTGATGTCTCACTAAAATTAAGTTTACATCCCAATGTATGATACGCTGCAGTCCCTCCTGAAATCATTTCGCGAATTTAATTACAATATCTTGTAATATTGATTATAATTTATTGTTTAACTTGCAGCACCTGTTTTTAAAATTGTAAATCAAACGCCATGCGTAAGTTATTGTTAGTCAGCTTTTTTGCTGTAATCTGCCTCAATCCATCCCGTTTTATTGCTCAAACTTTTTTTAATGGATCAGCCCTTTTGCCTTCTGAATATCACAGCGGAGGTTGTGTAGGGTTCGCAGATATGGATGGCGATGGATTTGATGATGTCATCGTACTTGACGAAAGCAAAGCGCTTCACGTGCTTTATCAAGGTCCTGATGGCTCCTTCCTTGATGTTGATTATGGCTCAGTGAGCGGTAGCAGTCAATGGGGTATGTGTGTTGCAGATTTTGACAATGACGGACACAAAGATGTGTTTTCGGGTGGAAGTTATGACGGAGTTCATGTGCAGCATATCACTGCTATTGGAGAGAGTAACACCATGTCTCTAGAAAATGGATCTTTGTATATGCAAGCTTGCAACTGGGCAGACATAAACAACGATGGTTTCCTCGACGTGTTCGGTTGTCATGATGATGGATTAAGTCGCATGTGGACAGGTTCAGCAGAAGGTGCATTAACGCCAGCGCCATCTTTAATGCCACTGGAGGATTATTTGTTGGCGGATTATGAAGGGGGGAGCGATCATTCGGGCAATTACGGATCTGTTTTTTCTGATTTTGACAACGATGGTGACATTGACCTTTTCATCGCAAAGTGTCGTCAGTTCGTAAGTGATCCAAATGATCCACGTAGAATCAATCAACTTTGGGTCAATGATGGGAATGGGAATTTCACTGAAGAAGCAAATGAAAGAGGTCTTGTGTTCTATGAGCAGAGCTGGACTGTCGATTTTGCAGACACAGATAACGATGGTGATCTTGATTGTCTGATCACAAATCACAGCACCACACTCTTTCTTTTTGAAAATGACGGCTTGGGATATTTCACGAATATAACAGAGGGAAGTGGCTTACAAATTGAGGGATTCTTTCTTCAAGCGAAGATGGAAGATTTTGACAATGATGGATATGTTGATTTGGTGTACGCTGGAGGAACGCATAGTTTTTTACATAACAATGGAGACAACACATTTACTGAAATTCCGGGTACTTTCCCTGGTGATGACACCATGCACAGTTTTGCTTTCGGGGACGTAAATAGAGATGGAACAGTAGATTTATACGCGAGTTATGGTGACGGTTACGTAAGCCCTGATTCAGATCATGAAGATATTTTATGGGTGAATGAAGGCAATGACAACAACTGGATCACATTTGAATTGGAAGGTTTTCAATCAAACCAGGACGCTGTTGGCGCGCAGGTTGTCATCACAGGTAATTTCGGAACTCAAATTCGCGAAGTCAGATCTGGAGAGAGCTATGGCATTACGTGTACCTTTTCTTGTCATTTCGGATTGGGAACAGATGAAGTCGTAGAAACAGCAACGGTTCGCTGGCCCAGCGGTTTAGAAACCATCATCGACAATCCTGCAATCAATCAATATCATACGATTAACGAGGCACCTTGTTTGGTTGATGTTGCCATTGAATCTTCAGCCTATGGGTTTTGCCCAGGTGAGTCTGTGGTCATTACCGCTCCTGATGGGTTTGAAACCTATCAGTGGTCAAACGGTGTTACAGGTATGAATTCTATCACTGTATCAAACGGAGGCAACTTCAGCCTCTTAGTCACAAACCTAGAAGGATGTGCAGGTTCTTCAAATGTTCTTTCTGTCGTCGAAGTGGTCGGCGAGCAACCAACAATTGAAATCTCTGGAAGCCTTAACCTTTGTGATGGAGGAGCAATTGAGATGTCTTCAAGCGATGCAGAGTCTTGGTTTTGGTCTACAGGAGAAGTCACTCAGTCAATCTCAGTAACAACAGAGGGTACATATTCAGTATCCATCGTAGATATCTGTTCTAACGCATCTGTTTCAGAAGCATACAATGTTTCCCTATTTGATTCTCCAGTAGGCCCTCCATCGCTTACTGCATCAGCTTCAGAATTAGAATCCCCAGCGACTGTTACCCTTCAGGCGACAGGTGGTGAAAACATTCAGTGGTTTGATGCAGAGGTCGAAGGAAACCTTCTCTATTCAGGTGACGTTTACGAAACAGATGTTCTGGAAACGTCAACAACCTTTTGGGCATCGGCATCTTATATTACCACAGGAGACGTGGCTGTAGGAGGGGAGTTAACGAATCAGCTCACAGGTCAATCTCATTCGAACAGCAACCGCTGGTTAGAATTTGACGCTTATGAAAACCTGCTTCTTAGTCGTGTGACTGTTTTTGCAAACGGTTCTTACGACCGCACCTTTGAACTTATAGATGCATCGAATACTGTGCTTGCTTCCACAACTGTTTTCGTTGAAGATGGTGAATTCGACGTCACGCTTAATTTCGAAGTGCCGGTTGGAAATGGTTACGGATTAAGATCAACAAGTGATGACCCTCAGCTTTGGCGTGAAGGCACCGATTCAGACCTTTCATACCCCTACGCATTAGGTGACATGGCATCAATCACGAATTCGACTGCAGGACCTGAGTTTAGCTACTACTACTTCTTTTACAACTGGCAAGTGGAACCACTCCCTATCGCTTGTGAGTCTGACCGCGTCTCTCTGACAATTTCAGTTTCAGGTTTAGAGGAGCTGCTTTCAGCAGATGCTTTTTTGCCTTTAGTGAGCCCAAACCCTGTATTGTCTTCAGGTTCTGTGACAATATCTAATTTCCCTTCTTTCCCTTGTGAAGTTGTGATGACAGATACGCAGGGCAGATTGGTTTACTCAGGAGATGCGAAAGACATCAACCTGATGGGTGTAGAGGCTGGAACATATGTTCTTTCCGTGATCCGTAAATCAAATCGTTTAACGCTAGGAACATCTCGTTTAATCGTACAGTAATTCTCTCCACTTGGTAAAGAACCTTGTCGCTTTATTAACACGTTTTATTCCACGTACGCTTCTTCAAAGAGTGGCTCATTTGGGTTTGCAATCAATAAGTTGGTTGTATTCAGGATCTATGCTAGAAGATCCAATAGATGGAAGGCGCTATCGCAAGATGCTTCCTTATGGGCGAGTGCGCCCCAGACCAAATGCGCTCGCACCTCACAGCCTCTCGCTGGAGCGGCATCGTGCATTGTGGATTTACTTTAAAGAGTTTTCTAACTTCTTTGAGAAACCTGCACGTATGCTACATATGGCTCCCGAATATTGCTTTATTAAGCGCTTTCGTGCACTTTCTAACCTTGACTATGTGACGGGTGACCTAGATTCACCTTGGGCTGATCACCATTTTGATGTTCATCGTATTCCCTTCGAAGACGCTTCTTTCGACTTTGTTATGGCAAATCATCTCATGGAGCATGTCGACGACGACAGAACTGTATTAAATGAGTTCTTTAGGGTTTTAAAGCCTGGGGGATGGGGGGTCTTACAAGTTCCTATAGATTGGACAAATCCGAACACAGAAGAAGATCGTTCTATCACAGATCCCTCTGAATTAGAACGTCTTTACTGGCAACGAGATCACCTGAGGCTTTATGGGTATGAAGATTACCCTTCTAGACTCAAGCAAGCAGGGTTTTCTGTGGAAGTAGTGGATATGCAAGCGCTTTTAGGACTCGACCGATACAACCGATACGCTTTGGGCGGAGAGAGGTGGGTTTTTGTCGTCCGTAAATAACAGTTGCAAGAAAGCGCTACACTTCTGAAATCTTTACGTCTTCAAGATCCTCAATGCTTTTTGTAAATGCAGCTGAATCTCTTAACCTCACTGTCGCTTCCAAAGTGCATGTGATTTGGAAATCAGTCTTTTGAGGACTTATACCAGCCCGCTTGAGGAGATTCATGACATCACCCATTCTCGCATATGGAAACTTAATCACATATGTTTTAGTTCTCTTCTTTTCTATAATTTCACCTTCCTCAATCGCATATGCAGCGGCGGTTCTGTAGGCATCAATTAATCCGCCCACACCAAGTTTTGTACCGCCGAAATACCGAACGACCACAACGAGCACGTTGGTGATGGAATTTGATTTAAGTACACCTAGAATAGGAGGCCCGGCAGTGTTTGAGGGTTCGCCATCGTCGTTTGTTCTATATCTTGATGCATCGTGACCCAAACGCCAAGCGTAGCAATGATGACGGGCAGAATGATGCTCTAGTTTAACGACTTCAAGACAGTTTTTAATGTCCTCTTCAGAAGTTACTGGAAAAGCATAACTGAAATGTTTTGAGCCTTTTACTTTATAAAGACCTTCCGACCGTTTTGCAAGGGTTAAATACGTGTCATCAACTTGAGGCATGACAGCAAATTATCCTTCGAAACAAATAGAGAAAATGTATGATCGCGTTCGCAATCCCTCCAGTGGATTTGCGTAGTCGCTGTCATCTGGAATGAGCACATTAATTAACCCAATTTCCGTTTTAAGCTCTATCGCAAATTTAAAGTAGGGAAGAAAGATGTCGATGCCTCCCCCCATATCTATTGAAATATTAGGTGCCTGAATTCTTAGAATATCGTCATCCTGTAACTGTTGATTCACTTCTTCTTGAGATTGCATATCTCGGCTGTATTTCACACCTATTAATGCATATGCAGCAAAATTTGTAATTCGATCCGTACGTATTTTAAGAAGTACAGGGACATCCAGGTTGACGGACTCTGTGCGACGAAGTATTTGATTTATTCCTCCAGAACTTTGTGAGAACGAGTAAGCCAAACCTCTGTCCTGAAAGCTTAGTCCTGGTGTGAAACGTAGTCTCAGATGTCTGTTAATTGTAAAAGAGGCAAGTAGAGCAAGGTTAAAACCACCCTGAGGCGAGTTTTCTATTCCATAAAGACCAGTGCTAAATGCTGTGTCCTGCTTCAGATCAAATCTGAAATCTGATTTGTTGCCAGACAGGATGAAGCCAAAATGATACCGTTTATGGTCGAAAGAAGCGAGGTTCTTTCTGCCACTTTGAGCCAATGACGGTAAAGCCATTAACCCCAACACGATCCATATGACTAATTTCTGTCTCATTTTTTCACATACATTTTCTTTAACGTGGGTTTGCGGATTTTTGTTGCGTTCCCCAAACTTTTGTCCAAAGTAAGCTGGCAATAAACGATATAAAAATCCCTACAACCAAGTAAACCATAAGCGTCAGTGAAATCTGCGCTTTAGGAGAATAAAATATATCTGCTGCTTCATGCTGAGATGTCACCCAATCTGAGAGCGTCACATCACTTCCAAGATTGTTTTTATTTGTTTCTTCTTGAAAATCAGCTTCTGATTCGAAGTGCGTGGAGATTGAAACCTTCAGCGTTTCTAATCTTGCGTGTGTTGCCTTTTTAACAATAACATGATGCCAAACACCTACTGTCAAAGTTGCTCCAAGGGCATACGTTATCACACTTTTTGCGATGTGCTTAAATCCTACAAGAAACCCTGGCGTACTCTCCATAGACCGAATGCCATGTGCTGTTGCAAGAATTGCAAGCGTCACAAGCGCAGTACCATGATAAAGAAATCCGTATTTAAAAGCGTTTTCAAATGAAATATTCCCCAGCAGAAGATATTTCAGGATGATCCACCCCAGCAATGTTAAAAATATAATAAGAAAGTTGTTTCTCACTTTTAATCCTAACCGTTCATTGAGTTGAGAAACTCTTCATTTGTCTTAGACGATTCAATACGTCCTTTCACAAATTCCATGGCTTCTACAGGATTCATGTCCGCAAGGTGCTTTCTTAAAATCCAAATACGTTGAAGTGCTTCTTTATCTAGAAGTAGATCTTCTCTTCGTGTTCCTGAAGATTGAATGTCAATGGCTGGGTAAATTCTGCGGTTGGCAATTTTCCGATCGAGCATGAGCTCCATGTTTCCGGTACCCTTAAATTCTTCAAAGATAACTTCATCCATTTTTGACCCCGTATCCACCAGGGCAGTAGCAATAATAGAAAGCGAACCTCCATTTTCAATGTTACGAGCTGCACCAAAGAATCGTTTAGGCTTCTGTAATGCATTTGCCTCAACACCACCTGATAAGATTTTACCTGAAGAAGGACTTACAGTATTGTAAGCACGTGCAAGTCTTGTAATAGAGTCTAACAAAATGCAGACATCATGCCCACACTCTACCATTCTTTTTGCTTTTTCTAAAACGAGATTCGCAATACGTACATGTCGGTCTGCGGGCTCATCGAAAGTTGAAGCAATCACTTCGCCATTGACACTGCGTTTCATGTCAGTAACCTCCTCAGGTCGCTCATCGATAAGTAGAATAATGAGGTAAACTTCAGGGTGATTGATGGAAATAGAGTTTGCGAGATCTTTAAGTAAAGTCGTTTTACCTGTCTTCGGCTGAGAAACAATCATCCCTCTTTGGCCTTTACCAATGGGAGAGAATAGATCCATTAAACGCATTGAAGTTCCCCCACGCGCTGTACTTAAATTGAATTTTTCCTGTGGAAAAAGAGGCGTAAGGTATTTAAAAGGAACTCGGTCGCGAATCCATTCTAAAGATCTGCCATTCACAGATTTAACGCTGATTAGTGGGTAAAACTTTTCCCCCAAACGCGGAGGACGAATTCCTGCTACCACAGTGTCTCCATTCTGAATAGAGAATTGTTTCATCTGCTTAGACG
>JAPKBK010000225.1 GCA_028823435.1 Flavobacteriales bacterium | reverse complement strand
CCGCCCGCATCTTGACATACTGCGCTTTGACATTTTGCAATCTCCCTGTACTGATGGTCAAAATATCTTGCGCATCATTCTTGTCTAATGAGGTTTTCAAAACAATTTCAGAAATCACCTCGAAATTCTTTCCATCTGAGGACACCGAAAACTCAACCGAGCTTGGTGGGAAGATCCAAGCATCTTGATATCGATAGAAATTCGCAGACAAAGAATCGAGCGCCAACTCCTTCTCTAGATTTACTGTCAGCAAGACGTCCTCATTTTGTACCGCTTGCCATACCCCATCGTGAAATCCGACCGACCCTATTCTTCCGTCTACCAATGCCATTTCTCCACCTCCGGAATAATATGGACTAGGCACAAATCCGAGTTCAACGGGTCGGTACAATCCCGCATGCGCATCGAGAATAAATGCTTCACGATTTTCAAGTCTTTTACCTCTATAAACAATGGATGCACTTAACACCCCTGGTCCATCAATCACCATCGATTGACCTAACACAACACTGTCTCCTTTAAAATGGGAATACCCCTGGATATAATCACCCTCGGGTGCGAGAATCGCAAACAACCGTTCTTCTTTTACAGCGAGAGAGAGTGAGACCGGAATGGCTTCCATTCCATAATCCACACCGAGCAGTGAGAGTCTTGAAAAGTGAGGCTCTAAGCGATTTATAAAATGTGCGTACGCACCTGTAGCTCCAGTTATATCCGTACCAGACCAAAGAACCTCCGCAAGCCCGATTGCTCTCGGAAACACCTTCGACTCCACAAGCTCTTGGGGTGCTCTTTCAGTCCACATATTGCACTCCCCACCTAAGATTCTACCCGGCCCATCCGAAGTACCTTCCGGGCGTGGCTGGAAGCTATAAACTTCTTCAAGATTCGTTGAACTTAAGGGGTAATCTAAATAGCAATGGCTCGTGGGAGAAACAATGACGTCCGTGCCGATGGAGACCGCTTCAATCGCGCCTTCCATCCCGCGCCAGCTTTGGACCATCGCTCCCTCGGGCAAACCTCCCTCTAAAATCTCATCCCAACCTATGATCCTTTTGCCTTTGCCTTCTAAAAACCGACCAATCCGCTCAATAAACCAAGTCTGAAGCTCAGCCTCGTCTTTTAAATCATTTTCTTTCATTCTTTTCTGACACTTCTCACAACTGTGCCACCTCACTTTCGGGGCCTCATCCCCGCCAATATGAATCCTGTCAGAAGGAAAAAGATCACATACCTCCTCCAAAACAGTTTCTAAAAATGCAACCGTGCTGTCGTTGCCTGCACAATAAATATCTTTAAAAACCCCCCACTTATTTGCGACTTGCAGTGGGTCACCTGTGCAGCCTAACCAAGGATATGACGCAAGTGCTGCCTGACTGTGACCTGGCAACTCAATCTCTGGGATAATCTCAACATGTCTTTTTTGAGCATATAGAATAACCTCTCTGATCTCATCCTTTGAATAATAGCCGCCATGCGTCGTTCCGTCCAACTCGGTTCTCCATGCACCTACTTCTGTAAGAAGGGGGTAGGCATCGATCTCGATACGCCAGCCCTGGTCTTCTGTCAAATGCCAATGCAACACATTCATCTTGTGCAGCGCAAGATTATCAATTGTTTTTTTGACGAACGCTACATCCATAAAATGCCGACAACAATCCAACAGCAAACCCCGATGTTCAAAATCAGGAGAATCTTGAATGGTGATTTCTGGGAGAAAAAAACCAGCCGAACATCCGCCATATTCACAGGCGTTCGGCATCATCAACCTGAGCGTCGTAAACCCCCGAAACAATCCCACCTCACTATTTGCAGTCACATGAATGACATCGTCCACGATTGTCAAATCATAAAATTCCTCTCCCTCTCCTTCCATTTCGTTAATCTCAAAGATCAAATTTGCATGGGTCGGAAAGTCCGTCCTGACTTCAACTCCCACACCCACTAACCAAGCCTCTACCACATCTGCAGAGTTCCCCAAATTATCAAAACCTTGAACCCTTAAATCTTCCCCCGAAAAAAACAGCTTCACATCCTCACCTTCCCCGATGAAAGACATCAATTTCGGCAAAGGGATGAGTGCGCCTACCCCTCCCGAGGGGATACTGTGAGGCGAACTATGCTTACAAGATATGAGCGCAACAATTGTCGCCATCGTCAGGAGACAGAGGTTAAAATGCTTAAGATTCATATTCATTCCATTTTAGGACGCCATCACTGAGTAGAAGCGCCTTGTCAAAATCCACCGGATAGGTGCTTAGATCAAACAAACCTTCATCGGTATTTGTCATGGTATCTGGAAGCGTTTTTAATCTACAAGACGCATGTACAGCTTCAACTCCCGCTTCGCCTAGCGCTGTAATATCTTCTAATCTCACACCCCCTCCAGCGATCACCTCCATTCCAAGTTTGGAAAGATCACCCAGCAAGCTCAGTCCCAAACCCGCAGCTGGCGCCCCTCCACTCGACAACACTTTGCTTATCCCGAAATCTTGTAAAACTTTTGCTGACTCTAATGGATGTGTTGACAAATCAAGTGCTCTGTGAAACACCATTATTTCACTGGAGATCTTCTCGCACAGCATCTCAATGAGATGCTCATCCACATTTCCATATTCATCCAAACCTCCGATCACAACCATCTCTGCACCTGCATCTAGACAGTCCAATGCTTCAGCGATAATTAATTGTTTTTCAGAAGCATTGTAGACAAAACTACCCGCTCTAGGTCGTATCAATGCCCTCACAGGAATCCCTATGCTTGCACTCGCTCTAACAGATGCGGGGGTTGGCGTCAGTCCGCCACACTCCCAGTGTCCACAAAGCTCAACTCTATCAGCACCTGCCTCTTGTGCCAAAGCAACATCCACAGGCGTACTTACACAGATCTCAAAATTCATCTTTTGGCTTGGACAAGGTTAATTTGGACAAGGTTCACCGAACACAGATAGGACAGACAGGACATCCGA
>JAPKBK010000224.1 GCA_028823435.1 Flavobacteriales bacterium | reverse complement strand
ACCGTGCTCCAGTAGTGTCTCACTCGGAGATCAATACTCGATCTGTTGGACAAAATATAGGACCCTGACAATACATGAGTTTCACTCTTGTTGTTGCGTTTTCCGAAGAGGCTTTTTGTTTCGGGAATGATGCCGATTGATATTGTATCGGTAAATCCGAGTTCGCCAAACTGACCTTGATAGCTGTAGATGTAACTCATGGACAATTTATCATTGATTCTAAATCTGGGTTCCATTCTAAAATCAACGCCATTCCAATCTACGCCCTCAGTGAATGAGACACTTCGTGCGATTCTTAGGTCAAGTGCTATTTTCTTTCTGTAATCCGTCGAGATAATGACATCGGCCTCGCCCCATGCAGGCAAATTAAACGAATACCCATCCAAGCGCGGTTCAAAAAAATCAACCCCTCTCACAGGAGATCCTGCAAACCCCACCCGTGCAAATTGAAATCCTTTTGTGAGGGCACCACAATTTCCTGAAAACATGAGATTTGTAAATGTTCTGGGTGCGTAAAGTTGAGTATGAAGAATCTCCAATGATGAGAAAAGTCGAAGGAATCTCCCGAAAGGTTCCACGATTTTATATTCGAGACTCAATGCATTCACCACTTCATTTGGTGCTTCTAAATATCCCAAATCGTTGGGGTCATAAAACTCGCTTTCTTCAAGATGAGAGGCATTATAGGTAAAGTTTCCAGAGAGTTTTTCTGTACCAAGTTCCCATTTGTGGCCTTGGGTGCTGAATGAGGCTTGGCCATACAATGCTTGAGAATTCTGCGTGTTACGTAGTTCGAAATCGACCCCTTGCACGAGGGCAGATATGCCGTCATTCGTGACAAAGGTGCTTATTCCGTGTACGTATCCGTTGTTGGGTAGGGTTTGGTCTAAGACAGCGACAGAGTAGGAGGTCACAGGCGTGTTGTCAGTCGTGTCACGCGCTGCACCATCAATCGCAAAAGCCTGTAATACGCCTATCCCTAACCCCCCTTTGGTTCTTCCAGAAAATTTTGAGGCATTGATCAGTTGTAGATTTTCACCTATTCTGCGACTGTAGAACATTCCGCTCTTGTTAAAGAGTTCAGTGCCTTCTGTGAAAAACGGTCGATTGTCCTGGAATTCAATTTCAAAAGCACTTAAGTTGAGCACGAGATTGTCTGCGACAACCTGACCGAAATCTGGAATGAGCGTCATGTCTAATGTGAAAGCATCTCCAATTCCCGCCTTTAAATCCATTCCTCCGTTGACCCTGGTTCCCAACTTGCCGTCTTCCATATTCTCACCGTAAACGGAGATGTATGGAAACAGAGTCATCCTGAGAGGGGGTGTGATTTGACGGAACCCATGAAGCTCTCCATTTTCTCTCATTCCTTCAACAGTGCTTGTGGGGTCCATGGGTTCCCAAACAGAGAACTCTCTCAATCTTCTTATTTTCCTGTAAAAATTCACGCCCCAAACGATGTCTTCCCCTTTCTCCATTTTCGAAAACCTCAAAGCGGACCATGGGATTTTAAACTCCGCAGTCCATCCGTTTTCGTTAACGACAGTTCTTACATCCCATACAGCATCCCAATTAAAATCTTGTCCCGTAGGAGAGATGTTCACGTCAACTAAGATTCCTGCGGGTGTTGTCGCAAAAGAGACGCCATTAATGCCGTCATTGTAGGGCGACAATTGTATTCCGAATTCGTCAGAGTTCTTAATTTGATCTCTTTGTGAATACTGCATCAATATTGAGTCAGGTGCAGTGTCGAACATTTGTGCGCCCACATAAATCGCGTCATCATCGTACAGAATTCTTATTTCTGTTTTCTGTGAAGATGCGTCACCGGGGTTGGGGGAATATTGAGTGAGACCGGTAGAACCTTCCGCTGCTGCCCAGTCTATTTCATTCAATTTCCCATCTAAAACGATCTCACCGACTTTGATGCTTGCGTTGGCAATCCTTTGCGCTTCAGACTTGCCTATAAAGAATAATGTGATTGTAAAGAAGCAAACCAAATGCGCAACAAGCCTCATCGGTAAATGTTCTGTTTATTCAACCACTTTTGGTATTGCCTTGCATTTCTCAAATGATCTCTGTATCTCCTTTCAAAAACATGCTTTCCCGTGCCTCCTGGTTCTGCACACATGTAGAGGTAGTCATGTTCAGTCGCATCGAGAACAGCGTCGATATACGTTGGCTCTGGCGTTCTGATGGGTCCTGGAGGGAGTCCAGCATGCATGTAGGTGTTGTATGGTGAGTCGATTTCCTTGTGTTTGTTCAGAACCCGAGTAATGCTGATATCGTTCCAGGCATAAATTAATGTTGGGTCTGCTTGTAGCGCTTGCCCGATTTCCAATCGGTTAAGATATAGCCCCGCAACGATTGGCGCTTCAGAGATGTTCGATGTTTCGGCTTGTACGATAGAAGCTAAAATCACGGCCTCTTCCGCAGAAAGGTTTTTGCTTTTTGCCTTCTCCTGTCGTTCCGTACTCCACCAAATCGCGCGCTCTTTTGTGAGTCTGAGAATTGCTTCTTCTGCATCTGTTTCCCACCACATCTCATAGGTGTTAGGGATGATTTGCCACCGTATACTGTCGGGACTGATCAAATTGAAAACCGCCATACTGTCAGCGGCAATGTTCTGCGCTATTCTGCCTGCGATGACATCTAGATCTCGCCCGGCAGGAACAATCACCCTCACAGATTCTCTGTCGCCTGTCGCAAATTTATGAGCGACATCACCAATGGTCTCTCCGGCCTTTATTTCATACTTGCCAGCCACGATTTGTTCGCTCCAACCTCTCCAATATAAAACCCGTGTAAGTCGCTCCCCATGGCCCCCATGTTGTGTGACTTCCGCTTCAATCGTCAATTGGTGTTCTTGGAGCGTGTGTTCTGGATCTAAATAAACAGTGATGAGTTCAGACTCACTCGGCAACAGTGTGCCAAACCAATGTCCAAAAACCCCAAACACCAATATTATTGATGTTATTT
>JAPKBK010000026.1 GCA_028823435.1 Flavobacteriales bacterium | reverse complement strand
CAATAGTGTGCCCCAGTAAGCTTGGCTCATTCCCAAACGGCATTGCCATTTTATTTGGCAATCTAGTTGACGACATTCTCGACTGAATAATGAACCCAATTTTCATGTTAGCGCATCGAAGATTTTGATAATTTTATTATCTACTAAGGAATTGATGTCAAATTCTCTGAAATCCTGCCATGGGCCAGTTGTACGGTTTTTATTATGCCATTCAAGGATTAACTTAGAGTTCATAGTCTTAAGATTAACATGCACCCCTAGATTATTTCTAATAAGAAACTCTGACACTTCCCCTTTCTGCGATAAAAGTATGACTGGAACTCTTAATGCCGCAGCTTCTATAATTTTCGTATTAATTGCATAATTAAGTTTGGGAGAAACATAACTGCATGCAAAATCTGCCTGTAGGATTTCTTGTTCTATTAATTTTGGTTCGATTACACCCAGAAAGGAACAGTCTGTTGATGCCTTCACTTTTGAAATAATTTCCGGACTCCATATTCCTATTATTGTCCAATGTGCGGTCGGTTTGTTGTTTTGTTGAAGTTGAGTATTGAGATCTTTAATAAATGTCAATAAAAATTCCTCACCTCCCTTATAAAGTGTTCCAGCAAAGACAATGTGAATCTGTCCTAGGAGTTTGGATTTCTTGTGGGGTTTTTTTAAGTTTAATACCTTTGTAAGATCAGCTCCGTTAGGTACCCAGCTAATATTCGTATTTGTATTATTTCGTTTTGCGTTTTCAGCATCTTTTTCGGCAACAAAGAACACATGATCTGCCTTGTTAATTGTATAACGTTCAAGTTCAGCTTCTTCATGAATAACCTTCGCTGACGAAGAAGAAAAGTAGGACAGTCTATTACTTGACCATGGGTCTCGAATGTCAACTATTAATTTCGGCTTTTCTCCCTCATATTCGGCCAAGTATTTACTAATGTAATACGCCCAACGAAAAGGCGCACAGGATACGATAATACAATCAACCTTGTTGTCTATATCCTGTTTAACAGAAGTGATAATTTCCTTTTTGAGATAAGTTACCTCTTCCCATATTAATCCTTTAATGGAAAGCTTGGCAATTAATTTTTGTAGATGCCAAATTAATTTGGAGTCATTTTTATTTCTGTCCCAGGGAAATAAACGATTCTTACTTTTTCTTAAAAAGGTTTGATTTTTTATATTCGCTAGGGGTGAGTCTGGCATCTTAGAGATGACTCTAACGTTATATCCCAAGTCAAGTAAACGGTTCGCGAACAAGTGCCATCTTCTTCCTCCAACACCCTGATTGGGGGGGTATTTATAGCAATATATAGACAAATTGTTCACTCGCTTGTTTTTCAAAATTCTCTTAAAACCTCAATAACACGCTCTGTTGTATATCCATCCCACTTTTCAGGGATCACTCCACTTTTCGGATTTTCTACGGCAGCTAGAATGGCTTTTAAGTCACATCCCACAAGATGATTTGTGCCGATGTCTGTTGTGCTAGGCCTTTCCGTATTCTCTCGAATCGTAATGCAGGGTACCTGACAGAACGTAGTCTCTTCCTGGATCCCCCCAGAGTCAGTGACGACGAATTTTGAATGCTTGATGAGCTTTTGAAAATCGAAGTATCCCATGGGTTCGCCGATAATCAACCCTTTGATGTCTTCGAATTTAGACCAAAGACCCATAGCCTCGATATTCTTCCTTGTTCTGGGGTGGATAGGAAATACCAGTTCGCACTTCTCTGAGAGTTTTTGCAGCATGGAGATGATAAACAGAACACCTTCTTCGTTGTCCACGTTTGATGGTCTGTGCATTGTCACTAGACCATAATCATCCTTTGATACACCAGAGTCTTCTAGAATGGAGCTTGCATCGATGTCACCTTGGTGTTTTACCAGTGTGTCGATCATGGTGTTGCCGACAAATATGTTGTTGTCTGCCGCAGAAGAGATTAATTTTTCTTCCGCAAGGTTTTCCATGCCGGACTTTTCAGTGACAAAAAAGTAATCCGTGAGTTTGTCGATTTTGATGCGGTTCACTTCCTCTGGCATCTCCATGTCTCTGCTTCGCAGCCCTGACTCCAGGTGTGCGATTTTTATCCCTTGTCGATGTGCGGCAAGGGCACCGGCAAGCGAAGAATTCACATCTCCCGGAACCATCACGACATCTGGTTTTACCTCGTCCATTAATCGCCCCAGGTCCACAACCATGTTCTCAAAATGATCTGAAGCATCAGCGCCTCTTAAACTCAAGAAGTGATCGGGCTGTAATTTGAATTGTTCTAAAAACACGCCCGACATCTTCTCGTCGTAATGCTGCCCTGTATGAACGATGTCTACAGAAAACCCATCTATCTTTTCTGCAACCTCTTTGAATCGGGTGACCTTGATGAAATTGGGTCTGGTGCCTATGACGATGAGTAGCTTCATTTAGAATGTGTTTGGTTCAAAACTACTATGTTTTCTGCAATTCCAGCCCAAATATCAGGGCTAATGCGCTTTGAGATCCTGTAACTTTCCTTTCCCATTTTAAACAAATCATCACCGTTCACCGCGTACAATTTCTCTAAACAACTTTTAAGCCCCGTTTGATTCGATTGAGCGTATGTCCATCCATTCACTCCATCCTTGACAAACGTACTTGCCGCTCCCACGGCATCACTTGATATCAAGGGGAGTCCTGCTGCGGCCATCTCATGTAAGACCACTCCCCACGGTTCGAAAAGGCTGGGCATAACAAACCCCGTTGCCTCTAAGAGTAATGGTTCTAGTTCTGCGGGTTGTAAAAATCCGTAATGAAAGATGTTTGGATGTTGCATTCTTGACTCAAATCCATCCCCTGCGCCGACACAGTGCAGTTCCCATTTGGGATTGTCTTTGTGAAGTGATAAAAAGGCGTCCCAAAGCAATTCAAGCCCTTTTTGTTCGATATATCTTCCTACATAAAGAAGTTTTTTAGTGTTTCTTTTGGTGTCATTTCTCTTGGCGTATATGCGATTAAATTTCTCGGTATCCGCACTGTAAAACCCTGAGGATATCTCTGATTCAGGAAATCCCATTTTGAGGGCAAATTTCTTTTGATCTTCACCAGGAACCCATACCAGATTGAAATGCTTTTTGATGAATAGCGATGAGCTCAGTGCAACGAGTCTTTGTCGGAGACTTCCCGTCCATTTGTTATCCATCGTTAATACCACAGGGATGGTCTTGATATACTTTCTTGCGATTGCGAGGTAGTCTTCGTCCATCCATCCAGAAACGAAGATGCCGTCAGGTGATAGATCTGCGACGCGTTTTGCGATGTTTTCACGACTCATATTCGACCTGCTCACCAAGTTGAATGGCCCATCCATAGGAAGTTCAAAAGGAGCTTCAGATTTTACGGGCCAATGAATCACAGTGACGTTTACACCTTTCTTCCTCCCAAGGGTCTCCAAACACGTGATGACATATCCGGCAAGTTCTGTGTACAGAAAAACAATATTTACTGTCTTGTGATCTCCACTCATTTTACAGTGCGAGATTTTATTTTTTCTGCAGGATTCCCTCTGTAGATAGAATACGCTTCTAGGTTTTTTGATGTAACTGAGCCTACAGATAGCACAGAGTGTGAATGGCATGTTACGCCAGGTGTGACGATGCTTTTTGCGCCCAACCATACGCCCGCTTCAAGTGTGATGTCTCCAACGATTAAATCAAAACTCGAGACAGAGAAATCGTGATTTCCACAGAGCAGCATTGCCCCCTGTGAGATGCAACAATCTGCGCCAATATCCACTTTACCCAAACTGTCAATCCACACGCCCTCACCAATCCAGCTGTGATTCCCTACGCTGAGCATCCAAGGATATTTAATTTTAATGCTTGGCTTTATAACAACACCTTTTCCGATGTTGGCCCCAAAAATTCTGAGAAAAGTTCTCTTGAGGACGCTAGGGAAGGGGATGGGGGTGTTGAAAAACACCATATTTATAACATACCAAAGACTTCTTTTTGCAAGTGAACCAGGTTTGTATCCCTTGTTGTCAAATGTGTCGAGTGCGGTCTTTTTCATGTCTAAATTTTCACGCGTTGGGTGCTTCTAGTTTTAATACCGTATCACATTGCGATGCAAGTTCTTCATCGTGGCTGACAATCACAACATTGACACCGTTTGCAGCTTCTTCGTGCAAAATACGAATAACGATGTCTCGCATCTTGACGTCCAGTGCACTTGTCGCTTCATCTAGAATAAGAACGGGTCTGTTGATTTGAATTGCTCTGAGAATGGCGAGTCTTTGCTGCTCTCCTCCACTTAGGTTTTGTCCGCCTTCACTTAAGACAAACTCAAGAGGGTTGTGACCCAGGCATTGGTCCAGTTTTAATCTTTGGATGAGCTCCATGACCTTTTTCTCATCAATCGAAACACCAGGAACTCTTAATGTTAGGTTCTCCAATACGGTGCCATTGAAAAGGAAGGGTTGTTGAGATAAATATGCAGTTTGACTTAAATTCTCTTTTGTATGTAACACCTCGTTCGATGAATGATCTGTAAATAAAATAGATCCGTTTTCATATGGGTGGATTCCCATTAATGCATTGATTAAGGTGCTTTTTCCACAACCTGATGGGCCTACGATAGCGTTAAGTTTCCCAGATGGAAACGTGCAATTCAAGTTGTCCAAGACGAGTCTCTCCAAGGTTTCGTAGCCCAAACTTAATTCGGAAACTTGAATGTTTATTGCGTTCCTGAGTTTGTCCTTATTGCGATTTAGAGTCTCAGTTTTCTCGTTTGAATTGCCAAGTTCCATCGCTGTTAACACATATGACTGGCTTTGCATATTGATCAAGGAAGCATTTAGTCGGGACATGGACGGCATAATTCGATATGCGCTTAAGGCCAATAGCGTAAGCAGTTCGAAGAACCCCGCATCAAATCCAGTCAGCAAGAGGCTGATGATGATTGCTGCAGACAATGCTGTCACAGCGAGAACTTCATACAGTTTGCTCGGAAGAAAGTTGATGATGGTCGTGTTTCCCATGACGAGGAATGCTTGCTGCACATCCTTGAGGTATTCCTCTTTCATCGTCTTCACAGCCCTGAACGTTATGAGTTCTAGAAAACCTTTGATAGAATTTGTAATCAGGGTGTTCGTTCTGGGTGAAATCTTATTGAGCGTATCGCTGTAATTGCCTAGTTTTTTCTTCGTAAAGCTGCGAATAACAATGACACCTAGAAGCAGAATGAGGGCAAGTCCTATAAAAACCAAAGGATTGTATATGAGCAGTCCCACTCCGATGATAATGATGATTAGAAATTCATTGATCAGCAGCAGGGATCCGACTATAAATGTTCTGGCAAGTGTGATAGGCCAACTGTTTATTTGGACCAAGATCTTCCCAGACTCTTTTGACCTCATTTTCTCCAGAGACTGCATGAAATGAAAGTCCCACATGTTCCCCGAAATTCGGTGCGCCACTGAGAACGAAAATCGGGCTTGGAATAAGTTGATCAGAAGTCCAAATAAAGCCTTAAATAAAAACGCTCCTGCCATAATTGCACAGAGCAGAATTAGAAAGCTTTTTTCGCTGTTAATCCCAATGTAATGACTGAGTTGATAAGCCTCAGCAAGAAATGTATTGGTGGAAATGACGGAAGGGTTGACCACCAATCCGATGACGGGGATGACTGCCGCAAGCCCCAGGAGGTCTACGAAGCTATTTACAACAATCCCAGAAAGCAACAATCCAGACTTCTTTCTCTCCTCATTTGAGAGCAATGCAAAAACCCTGAGCAAAAACCCTATAATGGAATCTTTCTTCGCTTGATCCTTTTTGTTGGTTTTCGACGTAGGCAAGATATGCAGGGATTTATATCAAATTCGCGATCAATTTCTCCACAGTAATCCCATCTGCTTCAGCTTTGTAATTGGGAACGATTCTGTGACGTAGAATAGGAAGCGCTACAGCTTGAACATCTTCAATGTCTGGGCTGTATTTTCCTGCGAGAGCTGCGTGAACTTTTGCGCCGACGACTAGGAATTGAGAAGCGCGTGGCCCAGCGCCCCAACTGATGTATTTGTTGACTTCTTCGGTTGCTTTCTCACGGCCTGGACGTGTTTTGCTGGCGAGGTTGACTGCGTAGTTAAGTACGTTGTCAGCAATGGGCATCCGTCTGATGAGCTTTTGATAGCTCAGAATCTCTTCGCCAGAAAGCACAGGAGACACTTGCGAGGAATGATCTCCTGTAGTGAGTTTAACGACATTGAGTTCTTCTTCAAAACTCGGGTAATCTACCCAGGTGTTGAACATGAATCGATCGAGTTGCGCTTCAGGAAGGGGGTATGTACCTTCTTGTTCGATGGGGTTTTGAGTTGCGAGAACGAAAAACGGATTTGGCAATTGATAGCCTTTTCCATTTACTGTGACGGACTTCTCTTGCATCGCCTCGAGAAGCGCCGCTTGTGTTTTCGGGGGCGTACGGTTGATCTCATCAGCAAGCACGATGTTTGCAAACAGGGGTCCTTTGACGAACTCAAATTTCCGCGCGTCATTCAGAATTTCAG
Source organism: Flavobacteriales bacterium (assembly GCA_028823435.1). Lineage (GTDB taxonomy): Bacteria > Bacteroidota > Bacteroidia > Flavobacteriales_D > Sanyastnellaceae > UBA974. Next base: position 5,674 of record JAPKBK010000026.1, on the reverse strand, counting down.
ACCCAGTGATATCTGATGGCATAAGGTCAGGGGTAAACTGAATTCGGTTGAAAGACATGCCCAATGCATCTGAAACCGTCTGTACGAGTAAAGTTTTTGCGAGTCCAGGTACGCCTACAAGGAGACAGTGGCCTCCCGCAAGAATTGCCATTGTGACTTCTTTCACAACATTCTGTTGTCCTACGATGACTTTCCCTACTTCATCAATAAGTTGTTGATGCTTGACACGCAGATTGTCTAGAGCTTCTTTATCGTTCATTTTTGTTTATCTATTGCAGACCAAATATAAGACGCTTCACTCGACCCACACTCATTTTATAAATTGAGTTATTTTTCTGAGTGGTTTTAGAAAAATAGTCCATGGATACGGGTTTTCGCAATTTACTTTCCAAGCATTATAATCTTCAATGTGGGCTTTCAATCGATTCTTCAAAGATGCATTACTCAAACCGCCAGCCCTCATTTTTACCAGTGTTCTTGGGAGATAGGTGAGCGGTAGGTTCTCGGAGTACAGACTTCGAATCATCCATTCGTAATCTGCAGAAAACTTAAAATTCAGATTAAATCCTCCAGATTGCTTAAAAACGGATTTCCTCACAAAGAGCGTGGGATGGGGTGGCATCCATCCGTGTTTAAAATCCCCTTGTGGCCCTGCCTTCCATCTTCGGACAATGTGATCCTCTTTTTCAGGGTCAAAAACGACAAGGTCTCCGAAAACAGCCTGCGCATCTGAAGATTTAAATGCGGACACGACATCGGAGATGACATTTGGGTCCGCGTAGAAATCATCGCTATTCAGAAATGCGATGACTTCTCCATTTGCTTTGGCTAGCCCCTTGTTCATGGCGTCGTACAGTCCGTCGTCTTGTTCAGAAACAACATGGTCGGGACTGTTGTGATCGCGTATGATTTTTAACGTTCCATCGTTTGATCCACCGTCAATCACGATGTGTTCGACGGTCACATTTTCAATCACTTGCTCCTTAACTGAATCGAGACATTTAGAAATAACATCAGAGGCATTGTAACATACAGTGATGATACTCACCTTAGAGATGTTCACTGCTTCCAATTAATATTGAATTCACAGTTGATATATTCTGAAGAAAGTCTGATGAATGAGTCAGAGATGTGCTCATCAATCCACTCATTCATATCTAAGGCTCTCATGTTGTTTTCTACTTGGGACTGAAAGAGCCCATAATCATCTTTGGGATTTGCCCTATGTGCAGCCTTTCTGGCTTCAAGTCGGAGAATCGTCCAAAACCCGTTTCCATCAGCGTCCACCAATTGAACGGGACTACTCATTTCTCCTACTTCTAAAGGTTCCAGTAAGAAATACAAATTAGGATCGAGTTCATCGATACCAAACATGAGCCCACCGTCACGTGGGTTGACAACTTGACCCTTAGAATTCTTTGACGATTCACGGGTAGAAAAAGACAAAACATCTTTTTCAAAAGTCGTACTTCCGGCATTTATCGATGCATAAATCGAGTCTATTTTCGTGTTTTGATTTTCGAGTGCAAGCGTATCTCCTCGTGGTGTCATCAAAACGGGACACGCACTTAATTGTTCTCCTCTTTTCTCTGTAACTCTGACAAAATGGTACCCGAAATCAGTTTCAAATACGGGAGAATATCCATTCACAGGTGTGTCAAAAACGGCAGCTTCGAATTCTGCCAGGAAGACGCCGCGCGCGATGTTTTCATAACACCCCCCTTTGTATTTAGAGCCTGGGTCTTCTGAATAGCGTGTGGCAGCCAATGTCATCGAAAGTTGCCCTGTAGCGACCAGGTTTCTGACTGAATCAAGTGTTGTGCGTACTGCTTGTTTTTGTTCGTCGGAAATCACTGGTTGAAGAACGATTTCACTGTAACTTAATTCTTCGGGGATAAGCGGCAGAGAATCAACGGGTGTCTTTTCGAAATATTCCAAAACTTCAGCTGGCGTAGCACGCACTTCTTGGCTGATCGTTTGTTGCATCCTTTGCGCAAGCAATTGATCTAATATAGGCTCAGTAAAGTCTGCTTTCCACTGAGCGACAGATTTCCCGTACTCGGCTTCAAACGATTCTACCGAACCAAGCATTTTGATGTAATAAGCGAGACGTCGTTCGATTTCGTCCATGACTTCTCCGTCACCGACCTCTAAACTATCTAGTCGTGCATTGTGTAACAGAAGTTTCTCAAACAGAAGTTCCTCTAAGAAGCCACATTTGTTACTTTCATCAGTAACTCCGCCTTCTATACGCGCTTGACGTGCCCTGTCCTCGATCGCACTGTTAAGAATGATTTCATCACCCACTACTGCGACGATTCCATCAAGAAGTTGAAATTCAGAATTCCCAGGCTGCGCGATCAGCGATAGAGAGAAAAGAAACGAAAACGTAAATATAGAAATGCCTTGCATGTGGCGAAGTTAGTTCGGTGGGTTTAAGTGGGGATGCTATCTCGTATTATTTCTCCTTGAGCCCAAGCTTCTTTTACAAGGTCGTCTCGCAAATCCTCTAATAAAGTACGTCTTCTCGCCTGAATAATCAGGTCGACAATCCGATCTCTAGCTACTCCAATAGGGGAGGGGAGATCTTTAAATTGATGTTCGAGTATTCTTAAAAGATATCTTTTATTGTCATCCGTAAATTCAATCACTTTTCTTTGACGTAATTGGTCTTCGATGCGATAGATCTGCATCGGGATTTGATCTAACAGGTCACTTAAAAACCACCAGTAATCAAAATCTAGGGCGAAATGAGCGCCATGTTCTATGCACCACTGTTCTAATTTGGGTATGGACAATGAATCGGATGCCTCAAGCCATGTTCTGACAGAATCTAACTGGGTTTCTTCACCAGGTAGTTGTACATAAAGTGCACGCACCACATGCTCTTGAAGTAGGAAAAGATCAGCGTGTTCATTGTGAAAATTTTCTATTTCGTTTTCCTCAACGTTGCCATCTATCCGAGATGCGACGTAACGACTTTCAAAATGGCTCACGAGCAAGGCATTTCTATAGGCAGTAACATCGGCCTCAAAGTCGTGATTAAATTCAGAAATATTTTTTTCAACCTCTGCTAATAGAACGTGCTCTCTGATCCATCCTTCAATGATGCGCTCTGCCATAAGCGTACTGTCTTCGATAGACATCACATCTGGGATTCTTTTGGATAGCTTATCTAATGAAAGCGTCTCACCAAATGCAGAGATAACGATTCTTTCTTGTGAGGTTTTTCGCTCAAACATCTCACAAGACATCATATTTAAGCCCACGATAGCTAAAGTAAAAACAAGCGCCTTATTTGACATTTCCATGTCCCATCAGTCGATTATACTGTAAAGCACAGCGGTGTTTATGTCGACTTGATATTTGCGGCGCAATGCCATAATCCACTCTTTTTCAAGATGATCTTGATAGCTTGCAATAACTTGACCTCTTGCTTCTTCAAGTGTTTTAGGTGTGGGTGGCACGCGTTCTCTTACATCAATCAGGACAATGCCCTCTACACCCACTTCGAAAGTCATGAATCTTGGCGCCTTACTGTCTAAGTCAAAAGTTCCCTTTTTTAGTGCGTAGAAAACGGTGTCGCCCCAAGTATTTACGCCTTCTGGGTAAAGTGCGGATTCAATTCGGATTGCAAGCGGTCTTTCTCCAATGAGTTCTCTTCGCATCGCCTCAATATCGTCACTTTTCTTTACTCCTTTCTTGACCTTTTTTGCAATCTTAGCGTCTTCACATGTGTAAACTGCGATATCTAACCTTTCTGGCCACATGAACATTTCAGAGTTGTTTGCATGGTACTCTTCCAGACCAGAAGTGTCGCGTACTGCTCTAGACCAAACCTTATTGTCGGTCAATTCAAACAGAAGAATTCCATCGTGATACTCCTCAATGAGAAGTCTGAAATCATCATGTTTCTCTTCGAGTCTTTCGTCTTCATATGCGAGAAGTTTCTCTTCGACCATTTGATGTATTAATGATTTTAAGATCATCTCAGATGGCCGATTTAATCCCCTGTGCTTTTGACCGTTTGCGTAATTGATGAAATCTCTCACGGTTGTTTTGTTTCCGTCTATAGAAAACAATGTTTTCCCAAGTTCAGATTTATAGACATTTTCTATGGGGTGTCCTTTGTGGAACACGCTATCTGTTTTATTCACTGAGACGACTAAGTTTGATGTGCGACGCGCATCTTGGGTGAATCCATATTCTGTCTTCAGTTTATTGAGGAAAGACGACCTTGTTTTATCTGCGCGTGAATCTCGACTCACCTTCTTTTTAAGTGAATTTCTCACGTCGTCAAAAGACACAAGGCCCTTAAACCCCAGTCGCTTGACAATATGCCATCCATAGCTGCTTAGAAACGGCTCAGAAATATCACCATTTTGTTCTAATGCGAACGAAGTGTTTTCAAATTCTTCCACCATTTTACCTGTTCCAAACCAAGGTAAAACACCCCCTTTACTTGCTGTTGTTGCATCATCACTGTATTTAAGCGCAAGAGATTCGAATGTTTCTCCGGCTTGAAGAAATTCAGCCACGGCGTCTATTGTTGCCTTGCTACTCTCACGCATTGTATCATCGTTAACATCAGGGACACGCACCATGATGTGGGCAACTTGTACTTCACCTCTCGCATCTCGTCTTCCATCCACTTTTAAGAAATGGTAACCAAATCTGGTACGTACAATGTTGCTAATTTCTCCTACGGGAGTTGAGTAAGCAGCAACCTCGAAATTATAGATCATAGAGAATGCGGTAAACCAACCCAAATCACCTCCATTATCTGTGGCCGATGGGTCATCGCTTCCTCCTTTGCTTGTTGCAACTTCTGTAAAGTCCTCACCCGCCTCAACTCGCGCTTTAAGAAGAGAGATCCTTCTCCATGCTCTCATTGTATCAGCAGGAAGTGCTTCAGGATTCACACTGACAAGAATGTGGCTTGCATGAATTTCTTCTTGCTGTCTGTCGAATGCCTCTTTGACTAACTCATCTAACAGATTGATATCTACGAGATAGGGTCTTGCCAATTGTTTTCGGTAACCTTCAAGCTCTTTAATGTAATCTGCGACAGTATCCATGCCTAGATATTCAGCTTCCTTTACCTTAAGCTTAAACTTGACAAACAATTCCATATAATCATCGAGAAGCTCACGTGTAATGACACTGTCACGGTTGTTTTTCCCATAAATATGTTTAAAGTCATCTAACGTTACTCCCTCACCACCTACTGTAAGTACGTATTCATTTTCGGTGCCTTTTTCAATGTCTGTTTGAGCTTGAATCTCAGTAAAACATGCAATCATCGTGTAACAGATGAAGGTAAAAATTAAAATAAATTGTTTCATTTTATTGCTTTTTCTTGCGCTTAGCGAATGCTATAATTTGGTGCCTCTCTAGAAATCATGACATCGTGTGGGTGACTTTCTTTCATGCTGGCACTTGTTATTCTAATGAATTGAGAATCTTCTTGTAGATCGGAAATAGTCTTGGCCCCACAATATCCAAGGCCTGCACGAATACCTCCTGTAATTTGGTGCATGACCTCTTTGACAGATCCTTTGAATGGGACTTGGCCACTTATCCCTTCTGGAACTAGTTTTTTGACATCATCTTCGGTGTCTTGGAAATACCTGTCTTTTGACCCTTTTTCCATGGCTTCAATAGACCCCATTCC
>JAPKBK010000025.1 GCA_028823435.1 Flavobacteriales bacterium | reverse complement strand
AGCTTCGTTGCGTGAACGTTGAATCCAAATAATAATTCCAACGACGACGAGTGCCATGGGAGGCAGAATCATCAAGTTGTTGTTCTCGTAGAACCCGCCCGATGAAATAAACCAGTCTTGGGGCAGGAACTTCACCTGACCCATGCCTGGTAGTGAAATCGCACCCGATCCGAAAATCTCACGAACAATAGAAACGACCAGAAGCACCCATGCATATCCCATGCCATTTCCGATCGCATCGAAAACGGAAGGGCCTGGTTTATTTGCAAGTGCAAATGCTTCAAGACGACCCATTATAATACAGTTTGTAATAATAAGCCCCACAAAAACCGACAGCTTCTCACTGATATCAGGCTGATACGCTTTAAGGACTTCGTCGACAATAATGACAAGAGAAGCAATGATGACAAGCTGAACAATGATTCGTATGCGGTCCGGGATAAGGTTACGCAGCAAAGAAACTATGACGTTTCCTCCGATCATCACAAACAATACAGACAAACTCATAATCACCGCTTGTTGAAGCTGCACAGTAATCGCAAGCGCTGAACATATCCCCAGAACCTGAATCGTAATCGGATTCGAATCTCCAAGGGGATCTTTGAGAAGCTTGCGGTTCTTCTTGCTGAATAATGACTCCCTTTTCGGAGTGATTGCTTTATTTTCAGTACCCATTATTGTTCGCTTGTGCATTAATGACTGAATTAAAATAGAGCTGGTAAATAGAAATCGTTCTATTCATCATTTCTCCTACACCTACTGATGTAATCGTACCTCCTGTTATGCCATCGACACTGTGAATGTCAGTTTCTCTCCCTCCCTTTGCAATGGTAAAATAAGGCGCCGCATCTCGAAGTTGTTTTCCTTGAAACTTGTCAGAGAAAAAGTCATCTTTTATTTCAGCTCCCAAACCTGGAGTCTCAGTCTTATGGTCAAACTTTGCGCCGTAGATGGTATTCATGTCACTTTTAAGGGCTACAAAACCCCAAATTGGGCCCCAAAGCCCTGAACCCGCAACTGGAATCACATAAATGCTCTCACCCTCATTTTCACATTTATAAAGAGGGAAACTGAGTTCTGATGCTGGTTTTTTACTTCTGTAATCTTTCTTCACATCTAAGTTAAAGGGATCAGAAGCATCTTTTGAATCAACATTTCCAGATGTACTGTTCAGCACATTGCCCTCAGAATCTATAGATAACCTTTGCTTCACAAATGTCGGGAAATCAATTTTTGCATTTTCCCGCGTGGTCGTAATGCCTATGGCACCGAGTATATCCACCATTTTCTTGTCCGCTTCATTCTTCTTCTGAAGCGGCTTAAGAGAAAGCGAAGTAAATGCGAGCGCTGTTCCTACCATTAACACCATAACGATGGAGAATAGGAACGTATAACCTGTTGCGTTTTTATTAATTGCCATATTAAATATTCTGAAGGCGCTTTTGACGGCGGTTAATATTAGCTTGAAGCACGTAGTGATCTATCATTGGAGCCATGACATTCATAAAGAGGACAGCCATCATTACTCCTTCAGGATAAGCGGGATTGAACACCCGAATCATAATTGAGAAAAAACCACCCAAGAATCCGTAAATCAATTTCCCTGTATTTGTGGTTGCTGCTGTCACTGGATCCGTCGCCATAAAGACCATTCCAAACATGAAGCCACCGATCACGATTTGGTGTAAAGGACCAAGGGTCATAAAGCCATTTAAGCCCAGTAAATTGAATATAAGCCCCATGAGAAGACCGCCCACAAGGAACGACGCCATAATTCGGAGACTCCCTATTCCAGTCACAACAAGAATAACTGCGCCTAGAAGTATAGCGATGACAGAGGTCTCACCGATAGATCCAGGAATCGTTCCAAGAAGACAATTGTGAAGCGAGAACATTCCACCATCAGCAAACATATTCATGACACCTTGCACGGGTGGCGTATCGACGACTTTCCCGACAGTACTTGCGAGATAACCCAGCGCTGTTGCGCCTGTGGTACCATCAACAAGTAATCCACCGCCTTTGCTTGCTGCCACATCGTGAATCCAAATCTCACCGGACATTTGCTTGGGATACGCAAAAAATAAGAACGCACGAGATGTCAGTGCAATATTGACAATATTCATTCCCGTCCCTCCGAAGACTTCCTTTCCTATGATCACTGCGAAAGCAACGGCAACCGCAACCATCCAAAGAGGCACATCGACAGGCATAACGAGAGGGATTAACATCCCAGAAACAAGGAATCCCTCGTTAATTCCATGACCGCGTTTGGCTGCAAAAAAGAATTCTATTCCCAGTCCCACGCCATAACTTACGACAATAAGGGGTATCACCTTAAATGCACCCACAATCATCTTCGCAAAAAGATCTGCGCTTTCTCCAATACTCGAATAGTACTGATCCCCAATATTCCAAGTACCGAACAGAAGTGCGGGCAACAAGGCAACAATGACAAAGAACATTGTTCGCTTCAGATCAATCCCGTCGCGAATATGAGAACCGTTATTTGTGACGTGTCCTGGCGTGAAGGTGAATGTTTCTAATGAATCGAAAACCACCCAAAACTTGGCCAATTTACCACCTTCCTCAAAATGAGGCTTGACAGAACTAATTATTTTATGCAGAGCTTTCATAATTAACCGAGTTCGTTTCTGAGGTTATCTAATCCTTCGCGTACAATCTTCTGAACTGGAATTTTTGACGTACATCCATACTCACAAAGGGCAAAATCTTCAGGAGAAACTTCATAAATACCGAGCTTCTCCATCGAATCGATGTCATTGACAATAATTGATTTGACGAGGTGAACAGGGTGAATATCCATTGGGAACACCTTCTCGTACTGTCCAGAAACAACAAACGCTCTCTCCTCTCCCCCCATATTTGTGTCAAGTGCCCACTCCTTACTCTTGGGCATCAGCCAACTCAGAAATGAATTGGACAATGAAAAACGGTCGAGACCAAGACTTAACCAACCGGTCGTTAACAAGAACTTGGGGTCGTGACCTTCGGGCAACAAAGCGATTGCGAAATGATGTGCGCCAAGATATCCATCCTTGGAAACCTGATCTCCTGTGAGAGGACTTCCAGATATGACACGTACGTCATCTCCGTTATGCGCCTTTAAAGGAACTTCAACAATGCTTGATATTGAAGCTCCCGAAAGGGTTAAAACATGTTGTGGATGCTTACATTCTGAACCTCCACATGCAACAACTCTTGAAGGGATATACTGACCGGATTTAAGCAACGTTCCAAGGTTTGCAACATCTTGAGGTGATATTGTCCAAACCACTTCCCCCTTACTCAAAGGTGCAGTATGATGAATCTGAACACCTACATTGCCTGATGGATGAGGTCCTTCAAAGTAGGTTATTTGACAGTTTTTTACGCCGGCAAGCGTTGTGTCAGAACTGCGAAGTCCCAAATGAACACCACCGTCACCGGCAAGTTTTGCCAATGCATCGATTCCGATTTGAAAATCAGCCAATCGGCCATCCAAAGCAACAAATGTAGATGCTGCTAAAGGTGAAGAGTCAAAAGCACTGATGTGAATTGAACGCGGCAAGTCATCCGGGTTTGCGACGACATCAAATGGTCGTTGGCGAAAGAATGGAAACATGCCACCTTCCAGAAGACGCGACAATATCTGATCACGAGTGGACGTCGAAACGTCCAAAACACCGAAATCGACATATGAATTCTCGCTATCAGCTTCTATTTCGATTGCCAAAATGCGTCTTTTTGCACCACGAACGATGTCTTTTATCGTTCCGGCGACGGGACTCGAATATTTAACAGAAGGCTTTTTCTTGTCGTAAAAAAGGGTTGACCCAGCTTTTACATTGTCGCCTACACGAACATCAAGTTTCGTGATAACCCCTTCAAAGTCAGGGGGTTTTACAGCATAAATCTGAGCACTAGGTGCTTCTGACACTGTGTCTGCGGGCCGACCTTCTAGTCGAATATCCGCTCCTTTTTTTATCCGTTGTATACGGCTCATTCCTTTAGAATTGATTCAATTCGGGGCGCAAAGATAGCACCTCTATACTCTATCTAAAAATAAACATATGTCAAAACACAACTGCGAGTTACGAACTTTGTTGCATGAGAAATTGGAGAACTCGAACTTTTACATTGTTGCTGTTTATTTTTACGTCAAATGCCATTAATTCTCAAGCAGTTAGGATGAATGACACTGGACTGGGATTGGCGTCTGTTACGCTTCATCCCAAAGATTTGGTTATTTCCCCACCATTCATCCCCCTACAAGGTGGCGTGCTGACATTTCGCTTTGATGACCTCCGAGCTGAATACTCATCTTATAACCTACGCGTTCGTCATTGCACACATGACTGGTGGTACAGTGATTTACATCCAAGCGAATATTTGGATGGCTTTTATGATGTCGTGATCGATGACATGGAAGACAGCTTCGGCACAAAAGTGAATTACACGCATTACGCCATCGATTTGCCCCAAGACGATTTTCTCTGGACGAGAAGCGGAAACTATGTCCTTGAAGTTTTCTCGCCCAACACCCCTGAAGAAATATTAATCTCTCGGAGATTTGTGGTGTACGAGGATTTAAGTTTCGTCCAAGCTGAAGTGATTGAACCCGTGGATATCGCGCTCCGACGAACGCATCAAGAAATTTCATTTGTCGTCAAAGAAGACACCTACAGCTTTCTTGACCCTTATAACAATTTATTCACAACAGTACTCCAAAATGCCAGGTGGGATAACGCTATAAGCGACATTCCTCCTCGTTTTATTAAGGGGCAAGAATTGGACTTTTCCAAAGTGGGCTATGTTTTTCCTGGTGGAAATTCCTATCGATTTGTAGACCTGAAAAGCCTAAATTTTACTGCGAGAGGGATCGCTGGCATTACTGAAGGAGAACATTCTTTCCACCACCTACTCGACCCAAGTCTAAGAAGAACCTACACATATCATACATCTCAGCCCGACATCAATGGTGCCTTCGCTATTTCAAATGACAGGCACGAAATCTATACAGGAAGTGATTATTCTGTGGCTCATTTTTCGCTTCCCATGCCCTATGAACTTCATGGAAGAGACATCTTTATATTTGGCGAATTGAGCAACGGAAAATGCCATCCAAGTATGAAAATGAAGTGGGACGCCGAAGCATCCGCATACAACGCAAATATTCTTTTAAAACAGGGATACTACGACTACCTTTATCTCGTTAAGGATTCCAGCGCTCCCGAATATGAGCATGGTATGACGGACGACATTGAAGGCAATCACTTCGCGACAGACAACTTATACACCGTTTTTGTTTACTATGCTGACTTTGAAGGATACGACAGAGTGATCGGATTTGCACAATGGAATAACGACCCCTATTAAGAATGAAAAAACCATACACTGTTTTTATCACAGGAGCTTCAGAAGGAATTGGAAAGAGTATTTCCAAGATGTTATGTCGCAATGGACACAATGTTTTTGCGTTTGCCCGAAGTGAGGACAAACTTCAAGATTTAAAGACATCATGTTCAAACATGAGTGGGAACTTGGCGTTTTTTGCAGGTGACGTCACATCAAACGATGACATACAAAAAGCCAGCAAATTATGCTTAACAGGCTTCGGCAAGCTCGACATATTAATTCCTAACGCAGGCGTCGGATATTTCAACCCGCTTCATCAGGGAACCATCGAAGAATGGGAGGCCATGATCGATGTAAATGTGACTGGTGTACTTCGAACGATTCATGCAACACTTCCACATCTGGTGAAATCAAAGGGACATATCATCAATATCGGTTCGGTGGCTGCACGCAATATATTCCCTAACAGCGGGGTGTATTGTGCCACAAAACATGCTGTTTTGGCCATCAGTGAGTCTCTGAAAATTGAGTTTCAAGATGTCTTGGCAATTACAACGATTAATCCTGGCTCAGTAGACACATCCTTTATCGATAAAACGAATAACGAAGCGCTTAAAGCACAATACAAACCGACATTCGACTCAGGCATGGAGCCCGACTTTATTGCAAATGCTGTATTACAGGCAATAGAAGCAAATGGAAGCGGTATTTATAGTGAGATTACACTAAGACCAGACCGCCGAAATTAGGCGTACTTTTGCATCCGAATTAGCACCCGAATCTCCATCATGTCAACCATAAAAGAAGAAATCTCAAAGCGCCGAACATTTGCTATCATCTCTCACCCAGATGCTGGCAAGACGACGCTTACCGAGAAATTCCTTCTATTCGGTGGAGCCATTCAGACTGCAGGGGCTGTGAAAAATAACAAAATCACAAAGACTGCGACTTCTGACTTTATGGAAATTGAACGACAACGTGGAATCTCTGTAGCAACCTCTGTCATGGCTTTTAATTACAAAGACATGCTCGTCAATCTACTTGACACCCCTGGTCACAGAGATTTTGCCGAGGATACATACCGAACGTTAACCGCTGTCGACAGTGTCATACTCGTGATTGATTGTGTAAAGGGAGTTGAGGCCCAAACCGAAAGACTCATGGAGGTTTGCCGCATGCGAAAGACGCCCGTCATCGTTTTCGTCAACAAGATGGATTTGGAAGGACAAGACCCCTTTGATCTGTTAGATGAACTTGAGGAGAAATTAGATATTAACGTGAGGCCCCTAAGCTGGCCTATCAGTGGAGGAGCGACCTTTCAAGGGGTATATAACTTATACGATCACAATGTTCGCTTATTCCAGGCAGACAAAACCAAAATGGCCACAGAGGTCTTCGCAATAAAAGATCTACAGGATGAACAATTGGATGCCCTCGTCGGAGAGCACGCTGAGCAACTCAGGGAGGATGTCGAATTGATCGACGGTGTCTATGACACATGGGATACCCAACCCTATCTAGATGCAAATGTTGCACCCGTATTTTTCGGAAGCGCAGTCAATAATTTTGGCATCCAAGAGATGCTAGACATCTTTATAAAAATCGCACCTCTTCCCAGCCCAGTAAAAGCTAGCTCAAGAGTCGTAAACCCTGAGGAAGAGAAGCTTACAGGCTTTATCTTCAAGATACACGCGAACATAGACCCCAAGCACAGAGACCGCATTGCATTCCTTAGAATTTGCTCTGGAAAGTTTGAAAGAAATACGTTTTACAAGCACACCAGATTAAATAAAAAATTAAAATTCGCAAACCCTGTCACCTTCCTTGCCAAGGACAAAAGCTTGGTCAATGAGGCATGGCCTGGAGATGTCGTAGGGTTGTACGATACCGGCAATTTTAAAATTGGCGACACGATTACTGAAGGCGAAGATTTACAGTTCCGTGGGATCCCGAGCTTCAGCCCTGAGATATTTAAGGAACTCGTGAATAAGGACCCCATGAAGAGCAAGCAGCTCGAGAAAGGGATTAAACAACTTACCGACGAGGGGGTGGCGCAACTCTTTGTTCGTACTGCAGGCAACCGTAAAATTGTGGGAACTGTTGGAGAACTTCAATTTGAAGTCATCCAATACCGCCTTGAACATGAATATGGTGCAAAGTGTGAATTCCAGCCCAAACCCTATCACAAAGCGTGTTGGCTCGTCTCCGACAATGAAGAAAAACTTGGGGAATTTCGACGGATAAAAGCAAATGACATTGTTGTAGATAAAGATGACAACGAGGTTTACTTGGCGCCTTCCCCATTCCTTCTTAAAATGGAAATGGATAACTTTCCTGAAATCACGTTCCATGTGACGAGCGAATTCAAAACTGAACAAGCTTAACTTGTCATCAATGTTTACACGACTCCTTTTTACACTCACAATGTTCACCTTGGCTTCTGTAGCATCCGCACAGTCTGACTCAACGCAACTCACAACTGGAGTTGTTCAAGTAAGCGGTCTTGTTGTCACGGGTGATTCATTGATGCCTATTCCGTATTCTACTGTTTACAGAGCAAGAGACGCGAGAGGAACCATGACTGACCCCCAAGGGTTTTTCAGCATACCGGTACTTGAAGGAGACACTTTGCGCTTTTCTAGCACAGGATATATCACGCGAGAAGTCGTTATCCCATCTGGCGGTGACTTGAATCGAATTAGCTTAGTCCAACCCATGAGCCGTGATACTGTCATGATTAACAATGCATATATCTACCCTTGGCCTTCGCGCGATGCATTCAGAAAAGAATTCATGGCATTGGGTCTAGAAGAGGATGCATACTCCGTGGGCCAACAAGCGATGAACCCTTTTGACATCTATGACAGGTTGATCGATGTAGGTCTGGACGGACAGGCCCTTGCAAACCAAGACGCGCGCGAGGTCGCGTTAGAGTATTCTAATTTAGGAGGCATACCCACAACAAACCTTCTCAACCCTGTAGCATGGGCTCAATTTCTGAAGGCACTGAAAAACGGAGATTTAAAAAGAAATTAAAAGATGAAAAGCGCTCTTTACATAGCTTTGTTTGGCGTGTTTTTGTGTTTGTCATTCACTTCTCTATCTGCACAAACGACACTTTCGGAATTCACTATTCAAGGAAATGTTCGCGGAAGCGACGGCGTCCTTTTGCCAGGCGCAACTTTAATTATCCTACAGAATAACAGGTTGGGGGTTTCTACTGATGGATTTGGGGCGTTCAAACTTTCTCTGCCTTCTTTGGGGCCTTGGACCCTCCGATGCTCAATGATCGGTTATGAGATACAAGAGATCCCGCTTGATTTTGAAGGAAAGCAGTCATTAACCATTCAAGTCGTTCTGAAAAGCACCGTAACAATTGGGGCTGCAGAAATCATCGAGTCAGGTCGCAATGATGTTTCAATTCAACGTATTGACCCTCGGGTTACAAGTAGAATACCGACACCTCGCGGCACAGTGGAAGATGTTCTTTTACAAGCTCCCGTTAACTTTACAAGTGAACTGTCAAGTGCATACAATGTCAGGGGTGGTAGTTTTGATGAGAATTTGGTCTATGTCAATGACATTGAGGTATATCGACCCTTTCTTGTAAGAAGTGGACAACAGGAAGGACTGAGTTTCCCAAATCCAGACATGGTTCAACGCATTTCATTTAGCGCTGGTGGTTTTGAAAGCAAGTTTGGCGACAAGCTGAGTTCGGTTCTGGATATACACTACCGCAAACCCACAAAACGAAGAACGCAAGTGACAGCCAGTCTGCTTGGCGCCCAGATTCAACACGATGGGATCGCTGCAGGGGGAAAGATTAAAGTTAATACGGGCATTCGATATCGCGACAATTCCTATATTCTAGGAACACTCGATGAGAGCGGAGAATACAACCCCACGTATCTCGACGCCCAAACCTACATCACTTGGGATCCGGACGGGTATGGACCGTGGGAAATTCAACTCCTCGGGGTTTACGGTCAGAACGATTACAAATTCGTGCCTCAGACACGAGAAACAGACATCGGCACGATCAACAATGCAATACGGTTAAAAATATTTTTCGATGGCGAAGAAGAAACCGCTTATCAAACAGGATTTGGGGCACTTGCTTTTGAGAGAATCACCGAAAATACACGAATCCGTTGGATTAACTCTGCATTTAGAACCGTCGAAACGGAATCATTTGACATCCTAGGCGCGTATTGGTTAGATGAGCTAGAGCTCGATCCTGGCTCAGACGATTTCGGTGAATCTGCGGACAATCTTGGCGTTGGTGGCTTTCTGAATCACGCAAGGAATCAACTGGAAGCAACTGTTTTGTCTTCTGCCCTTAAGGGATCAATAGACATCGGACAAGGAAAACATTTTCTGGAATGGGGACTCAAAGGGGCGACTGAACTTATTCTTGACAATTTATCAGAGTGGTCTTTTGTAGACAGTTCGGGATACATCTCACCGCATCCCCAAGACAATGTAGGCTATACAGATCCTGGCGCACAGCCATTTCAGCCCCTGGAGTTCCAAAACGTCATCCGCACTTCCAACACGGTACGCTCCAACAGATTTACAGGCTATGTTCAGGATACCTGGTCTATCGAATTAGAAAAAGGAATCTTAAACGCCCACATCGGTGCGCGGTTCCATTACTGGTCTCTGAGTACACCTGAAATTGCACCTGGTGACACGTCGCGAAAGCACCTTGTAGGTGGACCTCGGGCTCACATCAGCTTCACGCCTACAGAAAGTCCCCTCACCACGTGGTCCTTTGCTGGCGGATATTACTGGCAGCCTCCCTTCTACCGTGAAATGCGCGGGGTCAATGGCACCCTCAATCCGGACATCCTGCCGCAGCGCGCCATACATGCTGTAGGGGGTGTGGACCATCAATTCGAAATGTACAGCCGTCAATTCAAGTTTGTAGGCGAGGTGTATTACAAGGATTTGGACCAAATCATTCCCTATGAAGTTGAAAATGTACGTCAGCGTTATTATGCAACGAATAACTCCAGTGGATACGCGACAGGACTTGATTTAATGCTCAACGGAGAGTTCATCGACGGGATTGAGAGTTGGATGAGGTTTAGTGTTCTTAAAACGGAGGAGGATATTGCAGATGATTTCTATTTGGAACTTTACAATGACGAAGGCGTCAAAATTATCCCAGGTTATACTTGGAATGACGTCGCAGTGGATACTGTTCTGATCGAACCTGGGTACATTGCTCGACCGAGTGACCAACGCCTCAGTGTGAGCATGTTGTTCCAGGACGAGATGCCGAACAACCCAGAATACAAGGTCTTACTGAGTTTGTTTTTTGGCACAGGCCTCCCCTATGGACCACCCACAATGAACCGGTATCAAGATGTTCTCAGAACACCTGCATACAGGAGGGTTGACATCGGTTTTTCCAAAGAGCTTCTGACGTCTGAAAAACATCTCAATAAAAACGGATTTATCTCTCTTGAGGTCTTCAACATCCTGGGAATCAATAACACGATTAACCACACGTGGATCGAGGATGTGAATGGAAGACAGTATGCCATACCCAACTTCCTCACTGGAAGACGATTGAATCTAAAGCTTCATATCGAATTCTAAATAAAAAGAATTCAATTAACACAACCTGTCACCATTGGCGTGTTCATCTTCTTGATGAAGAACTTCACAATACGCACTCGTTTTTCGTAGTTTGTGGCTAAATTGGTACAATACATGCGCATCCGTAACTCCATAGCTATCTTCTTGTGTTTCCTGTCTTTAACAGGAACCGCTCAATACACTCTTCAGGGCAATGCTGTTCCTTTGGGTGACGACTGCTATCAACTAACCGACACTTTGCCCGCTCAAGTGGGTGCTGTCTGGTATGATGCGCCCATAAATTTAGAGCAATCTTTTGACCTTCAATTTAAAATGAATTTCGGGGACAATCAAGGAAATGGCTCCAGTGAGAATCCCGGCGGTGACGGGATGATGTTTGTGATGCAAACTATTGGGCCTTCAGCAATCGGTGAACTGGGTCAAGGCATCGGATTTCAAGGATTGCTTCCCAGCTTAGGCATTGAGTTTGACACTTATCTGAATCCTGATGTAGGCGACCTCACAGAAGACCACATCGGCATCATCTCTGATGGCGACGTCGACCATACCGCAGCAACGGCAATAGCAGGACCTGTGACAGCGACTTCTATTGGGGCAGACATTGAAGATGGTTTGGAGCATGCAGTTCAAATCACATGGGACCCAAGCACAGAAGAACTTAATGTCTATTTCGATTGTGAATTCAGACTCGTAGCGAGTGTCGACTTGATCAATGACATCTTTAATGGAGACACCCAAGTCACGTGGGGGTTCACCTCCTCAACAGGTGGCGCAAACAACATACACACAGTCTGCCTCTATGAAAATGCAACACCTACAGGAGATGTCACACTGTGCCCTGGTCAATCCACGCAATTAATCTCGGGCGGTGATTTGTCACAACCATTTACATGGACTCCCACTGATTTTTTAAGCGATCCAAATGCATTTGACCCGATAGCAACACCCCCATCCACACAGGTGTATACAGTAACATATACTGACTTCTGCGGGGACTTACAATCGCAAACAATTGAGGTTTTTGTTGAACCCTTGGCGGTGGAAATCTCTGCGGATTTTGATGTCATCGATTGTATCAATACCACTGTGATTTTAACTGCTAATTCCAATTTCGATAATGGCTTGACCTACAATTGGTCCGCCACAAACGGAGGAAACCTTGTAAGCTCTGAGGAATTTGGGGCTGTCATTGACAATGGAGGCTCATATACTTTAAGCCTTTCGTTCGATGACGGCGCGTGTATCGCAGAAGACACATACACCATTGAACTAGATACATTGTCCTTTTCAGCAGATGCAGGCTCGGGCGGCGTGATC
>JAPKBK010000223.1 GCA_028823435.1 Flavobacteriales bacterium | reverse complement strand
AAATCACCAGTCTAAAGACCAGTAAAGTTCGTCACTGCAGTCAATGTCAAATGTTTGTGTGCGGATGCCGTCCTCAAATCCGCATAAATTATTACCGAAAGCCGAATTTCCACAGTCGGCTTCGAGTGTGTAAAACCCCCGCCACATTTCAAACGTCATCGTTTCTCCGGGAGAGATCACATATTCATCTCCATTGGGGAAATCAACTTCACAATTGCACCACAGACGAGGGTTTTCAAGAATAATCACACCCTTGACTTCACATGTCTCACATGCGCTTAATGTCGCTATCGTGAATATGACAATCATGCCTCGAAAAAAAATGTTGGAAATAAGTTTCATATTTCAAAGTTAAATGATTCTTTCATAAATAGATACCTCTTTATTTTAAAGTTACAATGATGTCGGGACATCACATTCGACTTATATTGTGTGACTCAAACTTAGATGATGAAGTATTTCGTTACAACTTTCGTTTTTTTTCTTTCTATAAGCGTCATCGGACAGACGTCGGTCAGCTGTGACGCTTTGGCACAAATCGCACTCGTCAACCCAGGGCCTTTCAGCTACAGCAGCATTAACGAATCAGATGACATCCGCAACGGACCAGATTATTTCGGTGCAAACATTTATTTCCCAACGAATGCGAGTGGTCCACTAAGCAGCATCGTCTTGGCACCTGGCTTTATGAATTTTGAATCAACACTTCAAAATTGGGGGCCTTTTTTAGCGGCCCATGGCATTGTTACAATGACCATTGGAACGAATTACTTAACGGATAGCCCGACGCAAAGAAAAGCGGCTTTGTTAGATGCCATTGTCACTTTAAAAGCCGAGCAAACCAGAGTTGGCTCTCCACTCTTCAATGCACTCGATATCGACCGATTTGCCGTAGGAGGCTTCTCTATGGGCGGCGGCGGTGCACAACTCGCAGCAGCAAGTGACCCTTCTATTAAGGCTGTCATTGCACTCTACCCCTATCTGAACAACGTGAACGAAGCGATGCTTAACCACAGCAGCCCCTTGCTTGTCATCGCTGGGGAACTAGATCTCATCGCCATCCCCAATCTGCATGCAAACGTCCATTATGCCGCAACACCAGACAGCACCCCCAAGCAACGGTATGAAGTTCAAAACACCGGTCACGATCCTTTAATAGGGCCTTATGGCGGCTCTGGAGAAGTCGGGTCAAAAGTGCTGTGCTGGCTCGAAGCATTCTTGCACGACGACCACTGCTACTGTCCTCCCCTACTCAATATCCCTGCTACAGCGTCGGATTTTGCCCACAACATCGTGTGCGAGACCTTATTTGTTCAGGGATGTACTGACGTGACAGCCTGCAACTACAGCCCCGACGCAACAGTCGACGACGGAAGTTGTGAATCACAATCGTGTGCCTGCCCAGGCGACATCACCGGAGACAATGCGGTTACAGTAGCTGATGTCTTGTTGGCGCTTTCTGAATTCGGATGTATGGCGAACTGCACAGCCGATATCGATGGGAATGGCTACGTCAACGTCTCTGACATTCTGGATTTACTGGCGATGTTCGGCACTGTCTGCTGAACACAAAGCACGCCTAACCCCTAGTCTACTGAGACGGAAGGCGGGCATGTGACATTCAACAAATACTTTGAATAAGTAGGAGGTGTTTCAAATACCAAGGGACAATAGCAAGGATCACCCACCAAATAATAATTCAACCAAGACACCGCAATCTTCCCCACATATCCATCACCACCTGTGGGGTCATTGGCAGCCCAATGGCGACCGTCTTCAATTTCAAACAGCATTTTACTGGTCGATCGGAGGGTGTAATCATACTGCACATCCGCATGAGAAACGGGGGGAGCTATAATATCATTTTCAGCACTGAAAAACAAAATAGGAGCAGCGTGGTTAATATCTGAAGGTGACAAGGTTTTGGGGTCCAGCCAGGGACATAGCACCATAACAGCTTTGATAGATGGATCTGCAGCAGCAGCAAGTTGGGCACCGCCACCGCCCATAGACCAACCCCCTACTGCAAGGCTTTTGACGTTTAACTGACCTAAAAGGGGTGAACCCGCCCGCGTGCTTTCCTCTTTTAATGACACTAAGGCATCCAGGACCGCATCTCTTCTCGATTCAGGCAATCCCCAAGGTTTAGTTGTGCCAATGGTCATTGTGACAATGCCATGCGACGCCAAGAAGGGGCCCCATTTCTGAATAGAAAATTGTGGCGCCACAAATCCAGGAACAATGACGATTCCGGAATAAGGAGGTTTCGCATTTGTAGGGTAATAGACGGTCGCACCTTTATAATCCGGGCCGTTTCTAAGGCCATCAGCTTCAGTGAATGAAGCCACCGTGTATTCTCCAGGATTGCTTATGGAATCTAATGTAAGAGGAGGACAAGTTTGTGCAAAGGAAGCACCCAAGAATGCAAATAAGGAGATGAAAAAGAGGCTACTTGTGCGGAGAATATTTTTCAGCATCATCATGGATACGGGTGAATTCTGCACAAAATAAAAAACAATTGGGCATTAAAAAAAATTTACTTTACAAAATCCAAATTTCTTATTCTAATGTTTTAAGGCAAGCCCTAAGTTTTATTAGTGAAAATAGTCTTTGTGACAAAGCCATGCGAAGCCAAGAAGGGTCCTCATTTTTGAATAGAGGAATGTGGAGCCCAAAATCCAGGGAAATGACTATTATGGCTATCCTTTCAGATATGCCGAAACTAAAGAAAATAGATAAGCTTAATCCCAGTCTTCAGAGGAAGGATTACTCGCTTCGCTCATGATCCCAGTATTATCTGTCGGGCCTTCAAAGAAAACAGAAAGGTGGAGGCCTTCGGCCGACACTCCTTTCTTTTATGCGCATTCACTCAATCAAGCTTCGCTTGTTTCGCTATGCGCAACAAAAAAGGCCTTGCTTGCGCAAGACCTTTCTGTTTTCTTTGGGTGGATAATGGGATTTGAACCCACGGCCCCTGGTACCACAAACCAGTGCTCTAACCAACTGAGCTATACCCACCATA
>JAPKBK010000222.1 GCA_028823435.1 Flavobacteriales bacterium | reverse complement strand
CAAGGTTCAATACTTACAAATAAGTATGCAGAGGGCTTGCCTCGAAGACGCTATTACGGAGGATGTGAATTTGTAGATGAAATTGAACAGTTAGCGATTGATAGAGTTTGCGCGCTTTTTGGTGCAGCCTGGGCAAATGTTCAGCCTCATTCAGGTGCTTCGGCAAACGCAGCGGTCATGCTCGCTTGTCTTTCTCCTGGTGATAAAATATTGGGCTTCGATTTATCTCATGGTGGACACTTGACGCATGGTTCTCCGGTTAACTTTAGTGGGAAACTGTACAATCCTGTTTTTTACGGCGTAGAAGAAGAGACAGGACGTGTTGATATGGATAAAGTTGAAGCGGTTGCAAAACGCGAAAAACCCAAGATGATTATATGTGGCGCTTCAGCCTATGCGCGTGACTGGGATTATCCGCGTTTCAGAGAAATAGCGGACAGTGTAGGCGCCATTTTACTCGCTGATATAAGTCACCCTTCGGGTCTGATCGCCGCCAAACTACTCGCCGATCCGATGCCATATTGTCACGTAGTTACGACGACGACTCATAAAACGCTGCGAGGACCTCGTGGAGGCATCATTATGATGGGCCAAGATTATCCAAATCCGTGGGGACGTAAAAACCCAAAAGGCATCGTTCGACCCATGTCAGCGATTCTGGACAGTGGTGTATTTCCTGGCATGCAAGGTGGCCCCCTCGAACATGTGATCGCAGCAAAAGCTGTTGCCTTCGGAGAGGCACTTGCACCTGAATATCGGGTGTACTGTAAGCAAGTCATGAAAAATGCGCAAGCAATGGCTTCTGCATTTGTCGCGAGGGGATATCATCTCATCTCTGGAGGAACCGACAATCACCTCATGCTTATAGATTTGAGAAATAAGAATATTACCGGTAAAGCTGCAGAGATTGCATTGGGCAAAGCAGATATTACAGTCAACAAGAACATGGTGCCATTTGATACCCGTTCTCCATTTGTCACTTCTGGAATGAGGGTAGGTACTCCTGCTGTCACCACGCGAGGGCTGGTTGAATCGGACATGGAGGATTTGGTCGCATGGATGGATGAAGCCATTTGCAATTACGAAGACGAATCCGTTCTAGAGAAAATAGGACAAAAAGTAAAAGCGAAGATGTCTCAATATCCTCTGGTAAAATAACCACACAGCGATTACAAGTCAGGTTTTTCCCTTTTTTTTTGAAGATCATCTTTCCCCTTAGGATCGTCTTCAATGTCATTGTTGAGCTCCTCAAATCTTCCTTCAGGGCTACTTAGTAATGTGATACGCGTGACGCTTCCCCCAGAAAACAACATTTGGATATGTGCACATGTTGCTCTGTTTCGGCTCATTTTCTCATTGCCATCGACCGAATAATAAAGGACAGTTCCGTTTCCACTCACGTCAACTTTATGAAGTTTACCTTCTTTGAACGCCGCATCCAAGTTACGTCCTGAGATCTTGTGGTCCAGGGAGTCATTTGCAGGACTGAATACATGTGCCCGCCCGATTAATTTCATGACGGATGGTTTGTTGTTCTTTAAAACCATTTTCACAGTGTCACTCGTCATTTCATCTTCTTCAGACCAAACCACTGGTTCTCCAAGGAGCCATATCTCATCGGATTTTCTGTCCCACGACAACGAGTCTCCCTCCCCTGAAAATGAGCCTTGTTCAAAGACCACCCCTCCGTATGCAAACAATAAATCTTGTTCTCGTTCAAGGACACTGCAATTCATTTTCAGCGTATCCTCTCCCTCGATGTTAATTAATTTCACAAAGGAAGCAGCGTCGTTGATTTTAACAATCTCGGATCCCTTCATTCTACTTGCATAATCTCCACAAACAGTCATTGCAGCAGAGGAGTCACTTACCGTGACGTTGCCCCATGCTTGACCCTCATTGTTTTGGCGATTGACAACGATGCTGTCTCCGGAGAGTAATCCCTGTATGTCCTTAATGCTCGCTTTTCCAGCAAACCATCCTTTCTCGGTTTCGCCATCGTATTCCCCCCTCTCACACGCTATCAGTGCACCATTAACATCTATCAAAGAATGCTTAAATAGCAGCAATGTTTTGTCGTTTCTATCAACAGCGAGCGAGTCGGACAGGATGCGGTCTTCATTCTCAATAATTTCCACGTTTCCTCCAGCATATAACCGATCTGTAAGCGAACTATAAACCCCTACATCACTTGAAAGGATTCTGTCTCCTTCAATAATTTGGGCCCTTTGAACGTAAGACACGGACTTTGAATTTAAACCGTATTTCAAGGAAGGGCACTCTATCGTGAATTTCTCGTGTACGAACCTTACGTCCTCTCTAATATCGATCATCTCACTCTCTGGATCAAGGACCGCATAATTTGCCCACATCTCGGATCTTTCTCCCGATGTCGAGATGTCGAAGATATACACGTCACTGAAAACCTCGAACTGTCCATTGTCGAACCTGTAGGCACTGTCGCAAGTCAGAATGGCATTGCCTAACCCCAGCTTTACATTCCCTACTAGCCTCGTCGCGTCAGAGATATTTGGATCCCTTTCAATCACGTCAGCGCCTAAAATTTCAATCTGTTTCTTGGCATCTTGTGAATCTGTTTGGGCTGAAATTTCACACGCAAAAAGAGCAGATGCAAGGATGTGAAACCCTAGCAAAACCAGTGGTAATGTTAAATGATCGATGCGGTTTATATTCATCCAACGACTCCGGCTGCAACTGTTGAGTGCGTACTCGGGTCCACTAAGATAAACGCTCCAGTGATGCGATTCTTGCGATAGCTGTCAATTAAAACGGGAGAAGCTGTTTTGATTGAAATTCGAGCGATATCATTTACCCCAACAGTTTTATTCTTTTCATCCCTGTGGAGCGTGTTGATATCGATTCGATATAATACATCTGTAATTTTTGCTTGCACTTCCTGTGTCAAGTGTCTCAGTACGAATCTAGACGATGTATTGAGAGGTTTGTCTCCAAGCCAACAAATCCGAGCATCCAATACATTTGTTTTTTCGGGCTGATTGTTTTCCC
>JAPKBK010000024.1 GCA_028823435.1 Flavobacteriales bacterium | reverse complement strand
TTGTTTAGATTTATCATTCGTTCGAAAGCGTTTTTGAAATATCCATTCTTAGCGTTCTTTCAGCAGGAAGTGCCGCTGCAATAAGTCCTACTAAGATAGCAAAGATTGCAAGAAAGATTTCAGGTGCAATTAACCCAAGATCTCCGATGTCATATTGAAATTTATTTTCTACTTCTGAGGCTAAAATAAAGAGTCCTATGCGTGAAATGATCAGTCCGCAAATTGTGCCAAAGAGACTTAAAATTCCGCCCTCTAACAACAGAAGTTTAATCAATGTAAAAGGTGTGGCACCCATGGTTCGCATCAGGGCAAGTTCATATCTGCGTGCTTGCATATTCTCAAAAACAGAAATAAAAATACTCGCAAAGCTGAGGATCATAATCAGAAGCGCAATCGACCGAAGTGTCGCAGCACCTATTCCAAACTGTTGATTGAGTCTGTTAATTTCTATTGCGGGAAGCGCGACCTGCATATTTGTTTCACGTAGAAGGTTTGGCAATGTAAGTATGGCCATAGGATTGCGCTTTTTAAGAAGCACGGCTGTAATTTCTCTCGAAGCATAAAGTTCTTCAGCTGATATATCGAGGTCATCGTCTTCGGCATGGACAGCCCAAAGACTCTCTACGCCCGTTAAAATCAATTGGTCGATGACAGAATTGCTTTTTGCAAGGATTCCTACAACGGTAAAAGCCTTGTCCTTGTGCACGTCTGTTTCGTCGGTGAGCCCATGTGAACTGAAGAACTGATCACCTACTTTCAGGTTTGTTTTAGACGCCACTGCATGTCCGAGTGTGACCTCAAAAACACCCTCCCAAAGCTTTCCTTCAGAGACACTTGCGTCGTAATGTTCAGGGTAGGAATATTCAGTTCCTACAATTCTAAAGCTTCGGTAATTGTCTCCATATGCAAGCGGAATCCCAGATTCGATATATGGATTTTTCATCACCTTTTCAGCTTCTGCAAGAGAGATGTTTCCAGTGGGCGCATCGACATGATACACGTTTGCCAAGATGAGTTGGAGCGGACTTCCCTTCGCTCCCAACACCAAATCGATGTCTTTAATATTTCGTTCAAACTGGGCTGTCATTTGACGCTCGGCGAGCATCATGAGACTCACCATGCCCACTCCGAATGCAAGGAGTATGGCACTAAGCGCCGTTTGTAATGGTTTTGAGGCGAGGTTGCGCCTTGCGATATAGGATAGGCGCATCATGAAGCAATTGAAGTGTTATGAATAAGCTGAGATAGCTCCACGCGATCTTTATATCTTGTCTTCAGTCTTGAGTCATGCGTAACGATGATTAAGGTCGCACCGGCCTTTTCTGTTTCATCTTCGAGAAGCTGTATGACAGATTCAGTGCTTTTATCGTCTAAAGCGGAAGTCGGTTCGTCCACAAATACCACGGAAGGTTCATGAACGAGCGCTCTGGCAATAGAAGCTCTTTGCTGCTCGCCGACACTTAAATCATTTGGTTTGGCATCGGATTTGTGCCCCACCCCAAGTCGCTCTAAAAGTTCGAATGTCCTTTCCTTGAGTTCAGTCGCACTCATTTCTGTCCCACTCATAAGCGCGGGTAGGGCGAGATTTTCAGCGACAGTTAAACTCTGAACGAAGTGAGATTGTTGAAATACAATCCCAAGTTCACGTCCCCGAAACTTATCGAGTTGCCTGTCGTTAAGGGAATTAATATCAACACCGGCAACATTCATCGTCCCTGATTTGGGGCGTAACAAACCACATAGCAGATGAAGCAGGGTGGTTTTCCCAGTCCCCGAATCTCCCAGAAGCAATAGTTTTCCCCCACGTTTACACTTAAAATCAGGAAACGCTATCGCAGCATTGCCATCGTATGAAAATGACAAATCATTTACTTCAATCATATCACGAAGTTAAGGTTAGAGGCAGATAGTTTGGAGTAGATTCGCGATATGAAGTTTTTAAATCGTCTGACGAAGTATTTAATAGGAGTATTTATAGGTTTGGCACTTACTTGGATTATGTTTTCGGAACGTGGCTGTATGGATTGGCTTCCCTCAGAACGCATTCGAAAAGAGATTGCCATGAGTGGCATTCAAGCTGACAGTCAAGCACATTGTGTCTTGAATTGTGGAGATCTTACAGTAAGCGACCTTGCAGATCTTGGGCGATTGGGCGATGTCGATTACGAGAAAAGCGCCACCAGAGAGAAACCTCGCAGATATTTTATTGAAGGAGATGGGAAAGTTAAATCCGCATTTTTTATCATGACAGATACTGCAAGTACGGTGACTCAGGTTGTGTTACGGGACGTTGAAGAATGCCCCTGTCCCTAGGTTTATTCTTCGTCGATTACTAATTTTCCGAAAAGAACTTCATCGTGGTCTAGGACATCTACTCGCACGCTATAAACTCCCGCAGTAAATCCGCTTGCTGAAAAAGTAGAGTTGTCGCCTGATTCATTAGGATATAAATCTTTCACGAGTCGTCCAGTTGCATCGAATATTCTTAACCTACCTATATCTCCTTCAAATCCTAGGTCGACTGTTACGGGATAATTACTTGATGCAGGGTTTGGGATAAAACGTAATCCTTCTTCGCGGAAAGTTATAGGAGGGTTCAAAGGATCGAATAACAGCTTATACACAAAATATCTGGTGCAGAGATAGATCTCTCCCTTGTTGTCTTCCCCGAAGGCGAATTTTGTTTCTGTCCAGGGCACAAATCCTCCTTCTACATCAAGGACAAGTGGTTGATCGATCCAACCACCATTTCCATCGGATATTAATGTGAAAAATTGCGTGTCACCAAATCCACATGCGTCAGATAGGATATAATACCCATACAGAGATGGGATGTCTTGACCGCGGTATACCACCCCTCCGATGACACTGCAGAGGCCATTGTCGTGGGGGAATGCAAAGATGGGGTCTGTGATACTCGAGTTGGGGTCACAATCTAATAAGGGCTCATAACAGTCGGGACCTTCCATGAGCCTCCATCCGTAATTTATTCCGCCACCACTGCCGCCAGCTTCGTAATTGATCTCTTCCCAATCGACTTCTCCCACATCCCCTATATACATGTCTCCATTCTCAGAGTCAAAGCAGAAGCGCCATGGATTTCTGAGTCCGTAAGACCAAATCTCATCTCGCGTATTTTCAATACCTACAAAAGGATTGTCAGATGGGATTGTATATGGATTAAGTCCGTGCACATCAATACGCAGAATTTTACCGAGCAATGATTCAAGATTTTGACCATTTCCGATGGGTCCATGATCATCCCCACCTGAGCCTCCTCCGACTGCGCCGGTTCCAGTAGACCCACCATCACCTGTCGAGATGTAAAGGAACTGATCGGGGCCGAAAAGAATTTGGCCTCCATTGTGGCCTTGGTCAGGTTGCACGAGCTCAAGGACTTCATACCAAACCTCGGTGTCTGCATGAAGGTGGTCCTCTGTGGTGCCGAAACAAAGGATACGTTCATCAATGAGTTCCCCACTGCCATCAGGTCTGTAGCCATTGTAAATGATATAAAACAGCCCGTTGTTATCGAAATCCAGGTCCAGAGTCATGCCATTAATCCCTTGCTCACTGTTGCTCCCAAAATCGAGGATATTTAATCCATTCTCTCCGAGATCCAGGAAAGGTGTATCCCTGACACCTGAAAGAGGTTCCCAAAAATGAACGACTCCGTCATGTCCTACAATAAGCAGAGATTGATTGTCCGTATCGTGCGAAGCGGAAAGGACTTGAATAGATTGATTAACTTCGGCGATACGAATGGCATTTATCGTGGCAGGAGCGGTTTGGGCGGAAACATTTGAAGAGTTGAACGCCAACACAAGAACTGTTAAGAATGAAAATAACTGCGTCGATTGTGTCATAGATACTTACTTTTGCTTTTACTAAAAACTTTTCAAAGGTACTGTCTATGCGTCTACTCTTTTTGTGTCAATTTGTGATTGCCTCCACATTATATTCCCAAACAAACTACACTCTTTCAGGTCACATTCAGGATTCTTCAAGTGGGGAACAATTAATTGGAGCGACGGTGTGGTGTGAAAATTTGGAAGTAGGCGTGGCTGCAAATCTTTACGGATTTTATTCCCTAACGCTCCCCGAGGGGAAGTACAATGTCTTCGTGAGATATATCGGATACTCGACCCAAAGATTTGAGATCAATCTCAAAGACAACATTAGCATGGACATCGACCTTGTTCCTGGCACAACACTTTCCGAGGCGGTGGTGACAGGTGAGTCCTTCAACAAGATTGAGGATCAAGTCCAAATGTCAAAAATCACGATTCCGATAGATCAAGTGAAGAGTCTTCCTGCGATCGGAGGTGAGGTAGATCTATTAAAAGTCCTTCAACTTTTGCCAGGAGTGCAATCTGGAGGTGAGGGTACAAGTGGTCTCTATGTTCGAGGCGGCTCTCCGGATCAGAACCTCATGCTTCTGGATGGTGTGCCCCTGTATAGTGTCAATCACCTGTTTGGATTTTTCTCTGTTTTTAATGCGGATGCGGTCAAAAACATGTCCATTACAAAGGGTGGGTTTCCAGCGCGATACGGCGGAAGGCTTAGTTCTATCGTTGAAATCAACATGAAGGATGGTCACATGAAGGAATTTCATGGAGATGCAACTGTGTCCGTCATTGCTTCAAAACTCACCTTGGAAGGACCTATTGTAAAAGACAAAGCGTCATTTATGATAAGTGCCAGACGTACTTATCTCGACCTTCTTATTACTCCCTTAATCGCAGCGACGAATAACAATAACTCAGGTGTTTCCACTGACCCACGATATTTTTTCTACGACCTTAATGCAAAGCTCAATTGGAAGGTGGGCAAAAAGGACAGGCTTTATTTCAGTGCATTCCAAGGGAAAGATGATTTCGGAATTGCCTCTACAGAGAATTATGGACAAACCACTTCATCTCTCGATTTCGGCCTGGATTGGAAAAACGCAATACAAGCACTCCGATGGAATCATGAATGGACCCCCAAACTATTCTCAAATGTAACGTTGACGAGATCACTCTACGAATTCAATACCGGCGCTGATGTCTCAGAAACCTCGGCTGAGGGAGATTCCTTGAGATTCGCTGCATTGTACAATTCGGGCATAGAGGATTTTACGGGACGGATAGATTTCGATTACGCACCCAACGCACGTCACTTTGTGAAGTTCGGGGCAAATTTTACAAATCACACGTTCAGCCCTGGCGCTACAGCTCTTGAACTGGACTTCGGCGAGATCAATGCCATAGATACGATACTGGGACCTTCCGACATTACCTCTAACGATGCCTTCGTGTATATAGAAGATGAATTCGACTTGGGAGATAGGGTCAAAGTCAACCTCGGTGTTCATGCCTCTGCGCTGATGGTGCAGGATACATCTTACTACTCACTTCAGCCAAGGGCTGCACTGAGCCTTAGGCTTCCCGGAGGTTACGCGTTGAAATCATCTTTTGCAAGAATGGCCCAATACGTGAATCTACTTACGAATGAAGGTTTGGGACTCCCTACAGACCTTTGGGTTCCTTCTACAGCTAGAATTCGCCCTCAACAAAGTTGGCAAGTTGCCATGGGTCTTGCAAAGACTTTTGGACAAATAGAGGTGTCACTTGAGGGATACTATAAAGAGATGGACGGGTTACTTAGCTACAAAGAAGGGGCGAGCTTTCTCTTTAGTTTAGACAGTGATTGGGAAGACAAGGTGACTCAAGGAATAGGAAACTCGTATGGTGCCGAGCTTTTGGTCCAAAAGAAGTACGGGCGTACCACTGGATGGATAGGCTACACCCTTTCGTGGTCTAACCGTCAGTTCGATGAGATAAACAGTGGGGATTGGTACCCTTTCACCTATGACAGAAGACACGATCTGAGTTTTGTAATCACCCATGATTTTACAGACAAATGGACTGGATCTGCGGTTTGGCTTTATGGTACTGGCAGAGCGCTCACTTTAAGCGAGTCGTCATTCGCGACATACATCCCTGATGGCTCTGGTACTGGAACCTACACCTTTGAGCCAGAAGTACCTTCGGAAAAAAATGCGTACCGCATGAGTCCTTATCACAGGTTAGATTTATCTCTTACCCGAACAAAAGAGACGACGAATGGTTCGAAACAACTCGTTTTCAGTATTTATAACGCCTATAACAATCTCAACCCTTTCTTTTTACAAACAGACCAAGATGATGCAGGAGACCCTGTCATACGAGAGTATGGCATCTTCCCGATGATCCCCTCAATCGCTTGGCGTTACTCGTTTTAATCATGAAAAATTTATCTTCTTATAGCCCTCTTCTTCTCGTATTTCTCCTGGCACTTACAATCAACAGTTGTGAGAAGTTTACGGAAGGAGTGGTTCAAGAAATCCCCTTTCCGGACCACATCCCTGTGCTTACAGCAACATTAATTGTCAATGACCAGGATGATAAGATTTTTGCACAAATATCTAGCTCTGCTTCTGTCATAGATGCTGAAGGCCCTCAACCTGTTCAAGGTGCAGTGGTTACTTTAACTGACGAAGCCGGGCAAACGCTTTACGCTTTGTCAGAATCTGACTTCTTTGATCCTATATATATATTAGATCTTGAAAACACCTTTGGGATGACTTCAGGGCTGACAACACTCACCGTTGATGCGCCAGGTTTTGATCAGATCACAGCCACCAATACCATGCCTTCAAAACCTATGTTTGACGTAAACTATGAATATCAAGGTGACTCAACATCATCACCCTGGGGTGGTCCGTCGATTCAAGATGTGTACACAATTAATTTCGACAACAACTTGGGTGTGAAGAAGAACTATTTAATTCATATTGATGCACTCTATCAAGACATTGACACGGGCAACGAGGAATGGATGGCGATGCGTTTTCAAACAAGACCAGACCCTCGTATTACACGTCTTACAAGTCAAGATGAATCTTCTGTCATTATGGTTTCAGATGAAAGTTCATCTTCTGCAGTTTCTGCATTACACGATGTACAAATCTTAACCAAGTCAACCCCAGAAGCGTCTAAATGGGCTCCGATTTCAACACGAGTAAGAGTTGAATCTCTCAGCCCAGAGCTGGCCAGTTATTATTTAAGTGTGGATTCATATTTATCTGGAGGTCCAGATTTCTTTGCAGAACCTTCACTTTTGTATTCGAATGTAAGCAGTGGATTTGGGTGTTTTGGTTTGTCGAGTGAGGTCATTTTAATCGTGGATTAGATTTCCTTATGTAGAATGAGTCTAAATACCTTTTTAAGGGTATTGTTTGGGCATTGAAATACATGGAATATTTGCCCCATGAAATCAACGTACCTATTCCTCTTTTCTATATTCTTAATAATCGGAGAATACCACTCCCAAGATATATTTCCAAGCGCCTTGGAGACAGATTCTGTTTCTGAAATGATCTCTCTTTGGCATGGTATACCAGAAGCAACAGTTTCTGCAGTAGGATTGGCTTCCGGTGCTTCTGGCCTCGATGAGGTCCCAGGTTCTCTCCACCTGATCACGACGAAGGAACTTAATCGTTTTTCCTATTCGGACCCTCTTCGAACACTGCGGACCGTATCTGGCGTTAACATCACAGAGGAAGATGGATTTGGGCTCCGACCTAATATAGGTCTTCGTGGATCAGGTACGGAAAGGTCTTCTCGTATCAGTATCATGGAAGATGGTATTCTTATTGCTCCTGCACCATATACAGCTTCTGCCGCATATTATTTCCCGTCTATCGCGAGAATGTCTTCAATAGAAATTCTTAAAGGTTCAAGCCAAATTGCCTTCGGTCCGCAAACTGCTGCGGGTGCGATTAATCTCATTTCGAGCACGATACCTGAGAATAGTGGGGCAACCTTTAAAATGATGATGGGGTCGTTTGGGTCCAACAAAATCCATACAACGGTAGGTGGGTCAAAAGTAACCCCAAAAGGAACTTTCGGATATCTTGTAGAATACCTTCAACTGGGGTCAGATGGATTCAAGACGCTTGACAATGGAGCTTCCACTGGATTTGACAAATCAGATCGGCTCATGAAATTGCGTTATTCGACTCCTTCATCTGCAAAAACATTCCAATCAATTACGCTTAAAGTTGGGGATGTGGAAGAAGTATCAAATGAAACTTATTTAGGCCTTTCAGCGGACGATTTTGTTTTGTCACCATTTCGCCGATATTCTGCCAGTTCAGAAGATGTGATGACCTCCCGCCAAACTCAGGTCGTGGTGTCCCACAAAATCGAACCCTCTAAATCCCTTGAATTTACCACGGACTTCTACAGAACGACTTTTGATCGGAACTGGTATAAGCTAGATCGCGTGATTGATTCTACTGGAAATGTCGTTAAACTAGGAAGTATTTTAGATTCTCCAGATGTTTATTCAGCCCCATTTTCATATCTCTCTGGATCTTCAACTCCCGACGGCGCAGGCTTAGATGTCAAAGCAAACAACAGAAGTTATTTCGCGCAAGGAATTCAACACAGGGGTATATTTAAGTTTGGGAATCCGTCAGAAACAACAACAAACCGAATCATTTATGGCATCAGATTACATCGTGACGGCGTAGATAGATTCCAATGGCGCGATCGCTATTCTATGGTTGATGGGCAGATGGCGCTTGTGACGCCGGGTGTTCATGGAACGGCAGGAAACAAAGAGGAATTTGCGACCGCTCTCGCCTCATATCTTCGCGGTACTTTCCATTTTGGAGATTTTACATTTACGCCTGGAATCCGCCACGAGCGCATCAATTTTGAGAGTTTCAACTATGGAGCTTCAGATCTAGACCGTCTTGGAGATGCAGATTACAGATCAAACGATGTTTCTGTTATCCTGCCTGGTTTGGGAATTAATTATAACATGTCAACACTATTTGATGTTTTCACGGGCATTCACAGAGGATTTATACCACCAGGATCAAACCCTGAAACAAGTCCCGAATTGTCAATGAATTTTGAACTTGGTTTGAGGTTTTCTCACCGCTATTCTTCCGCTCAATTGGTCTTGTTTTCAAACAATTATTCAAATCTGCTCGGAGCGGATCTCAATGCATCAGGTGGATCGGGCTCGGGAGAACTTTACAACGGAGGTTCAGCAATTGCACAGGGGTTGGAGTTCGAATTGTCCATAGATCCATTTATGGATGGACCATTTGACCACCTATCTATGCCTATTCGTATGGCATATACCTATACAGATGCACATTTTTCAAACACATTCTCAAGTGAATTGGATTCATGGGGTGACGTGGAAATGGGCGATGCTTTTCCATATCTCGCGCCGCATCAACTTTCTATTGTAGCTTCCTTAGAGATAGGTGATGTCTCCGCTGATATAAGTGGCCGATACACTTCTTCAATGAGGACAGAAGCGGGTCAAGGAGATATAAATCAAACATCTGCAACAGACGCTTCCGTCATCTTAGATTCCGGTTTTTCTTATTTGGCTTCGGAGAACATCAAGCTCTCACTTGGGGTAACAAATGTATTGAATGGGACATTTGTAGTCGCGAGACGACCTTATGGTTCGCGTCCCACAATGCCTAGAGCACTGAGGTTTACGCTTGTTTCCGAGTTTTAATCACCTCCTTTTAATCACAACTCACCTTTGAGTTAAATCGAGATTAAAAATTCAAAGTACATTTCTCCCACGACTCCATAAATAAACCAAACTGGTGCGTACTCTAAACAAATCACCTCTTTGAAGTGAAATCGGTGGTTTTTATAATTCCAAGGCGACACACCCACAAGCGCTTTAATTATCAGTCCTGCGACGAGTTCAAGTAAATAAAATGCCGTCATATAAACAAAGCCTTTTACGATCCATCCCGATTCTCCGAAAGTACTTGTCACGAACATATATATGAAGGGTACGACAGCGTAAATGGGCAGCATCCAAAGATAGGTTTCGCCCTTAAGTCTCGGATCTCTTGACTTGATAAAGTCTAAGATGGATGTGGCAATTACTTCCATTGTAATCCCAATAAAAATGAAGCCTGTTGTGAGGATGAGATAGTTCACGATTTACGTCTTGCTATTTCTTCTCTTATGAGGGTCAGTTCTCTTGAGGTTTGGCCTGCCACAGAGGTGTTCTCTTTTGCACGTCGAATCAGATATGGCATGGCTTCACGAATCGGTCCATAAGGGACATATTTGGCAACGTTGTATCCATGATCCGCAAGGTTAAACGTGATGGGGTCACTCATTCCAAGAAGCTGTGAGAAAGTTATTCTCTTGTCGTTATTTGCAATGCCCATATCCGCCATTGCCTCACAAAGATTCATGTTGCTTTCCTCGTTATGTGACCCACAAAAAAGATGTACACGTTCTAAATTCTCAAGGCAGAATTTGACAGCATCATCGAAATCCAAATCGGTAGATTTTTTATCTGTATGAATTGGAGAATTGTAGCCTCTTTCTTCAGCTCTTTCTCTTTCCTTTTCCATATAAGCGCCACGCACCAGTTTAACCCCTGCGATGAAGCCCGCCTCATTTGCCTTTCTTGTTAAATCCTTAATGTATGCGAGCCGGTCATGACGGTAAAGTTGGGCTGTTGTAAAGACGATAGCTGTTTCTCGATTAAAGTCAGACATCATGTCTTCAGCAAGTTCATCGATGTTGTCTTGAATCCAGCTCTCTTCCGCATCGATTAATACACGCCCACCAGCTTCTGCTGTTGCGGCACATATAGATCGCACTCTTCGCTCGACTCTTTCCCATGCTGCAAGATCATTTTCGGAAAAATCCTTCTTCTTTTTCATTAAAAGAGAATTGCTAGAAAGCCCACTGGGCTTAAAAACAGCAAATGCATGTCTTGGATCATGTGCTGCAGCCTCGACAGTTTTTAAAACTTCAGAACACGTAAAGTCTAAATCGTTTTCCGCATCCACCCCTTCAGCACTGTAGTCAAGAATGGTCATGACTTTGCTGGTATACAGCAATGCAATTGTTTCCTCGGATTCGTCAACATTCTCACCCCCACAAAATTGTGCATACACTGTAGGCCTAATCGCCCATCCAATGGGCAAGTGGATGAACAGCGCGAATCGGGCAAAAAAGCTTCCTATTGCGACCAGCCATGGACGACTTAAAAGCTCAAACAGCAATCTTCCACGACTTAAATCCCTGTCAGACAAATGACGGAATGCGCGTTCTGTATCTCTGAAATCGGGCAGGTTTTTATTACTCATCTTTTTCAATAGTTGCAAAGATAGGTAGGCTCCCCCTTTGTACATTTGACCATGGACATTAAAGATTATATTGATAAAAATCGTCAGCGTATGCTGGACGAATTGTGTGACCTGTTAAGAATCCCCTCAGTTTCTGCTGACCCTACTTTTAATGACGATGTAAAACGCTGTGCCGAAGCCGTTGCAAGTTCTCTTCAACAGGCTGGCGCAAGCAATGTGGAAGTTATGGCGACACCAGGACATCCAATTGTATTCGGGGAGTATCATGTGAGTGATGAGGCACCTACCGTCCTCGTATATGGACATTACGATGTTCAACCTCCTGATCCGATTGATCTTTGGGATAACCCAGCTTTTGATCCGATCATTAAAACAACGCCCAAGCATCCCGAAGGTGCCATTTTTGCAAGAGGTGCGTGTGATGACAAAGGCCAAATGTTTATGCATGTCAAGGCACTGGAATCAATGAAAGCGAGTGGTGACGTTCCTTGCAATATTAAATTTATTATTGAGGGCGAAGAAGAAGTGGGGAGTTCACATCTAGATACATTTCTCGAAAAGCACAAAGAAAAACTTTCAGCGGATGTCGTTTTGGTAAGCGATACGGGAATTATTTCAAATGATATCCCATCCATTACTGTCGGACTCAGAGGGCTTTCATATGTTGAGGTAGAAGTCACGGGTCCCAACCGTGATCTCCACAGTGGTCTTTACGGAGGAGCGGCTCCCAATCCCATTAATATTTTGTGTGAGATGATTGCGTCCCTTAAAGACGAAGACCAGCGCATTGCGGTTGAAGGATTTTATGACGACGTTCTCGAACTCACAAAAGATGAACGAGAAGATATGGCCCGCGCGCCTTTTAATGAAGCGGCACACAGGGACAGCATAGGTATCGGAGCGCACGAAGGGGAACGCGGTTATTCTCCGACTGAGAGAATGAGTATTCGCCCCACACTAGATATTAATGGTATCTGGGGTGGCTATATGAAGGAAGGCGCAAAAACAGTGATCGCCTCAAAGGCGACAGCAAAAGTGAGTATGAGACTTGTGCCTTATCAGGACCACGAAAAAATCACCAAACTCTTCACAAAGCACTTTAATAAAATCGCGC
The DNA here is from genome assembly GCA_028823435.1 of Flavobacteriales bacterium. GTDB lineage: Bacteria > Bacteroidota > Bacteroidia > Flavobacteriales_D > Sanyastnellaceae > UBA974. The sequence continues at coordinate 131 of JAPKBK010000024.1, read as the reverse complement.
CGCCAAGTGTGACCGTTAAGGTCACGGAAATGCATGGTGCAACGCCTGCTGTCACACCTACCGACAGCCCCGCGTATCACGCTGCCTCTCTCGCAATGAAACACACATTCGGTAAAGATCCAGTTCCGATT
>JAPKBK010000221.1 GCA_028823435.1 Flavobacteriales bacterium | reverse complement strand
GCAGATGGTACTGCTACGGCGGGAGAGTATGTCGACGCCAACCTTGGGGGCCCTTCGGGGCCCCCTTTTTTTGTTCTAAAAATTTGCGACATGCATTATTTAGTTACTATTGTAGGCCGACCTAACGTCGGTAAATCCACACTCTTTAACCGCTTAACGGAATCCCGTGAGGCGATTACTGATCCAACTAGCGGTACAACCAGGGATAGGAAGTACGGAAAGTCTGTATGGACTGACCGTAAATTCACCGTGATTGATACTGGAGGTTGGATTACTAAAAGTGACGATACTTTTGAGGCAGCCATTCGAGCTCAAGTTGAGATTTCCATCGAAGAAGCAGATTTAATCCTTTTTATGGTAGATGTAGGTGTGGGTGTCACTGATCTTGATCTTGAGATTGCGAACATGTTGCGTAGATCTGGCAAAAAAGTCATGGTTGCTTGCAACAAAGTCGACACTTCTGCCCATGATATAGGCAGTTCAGAATTCTATTCGCTTGGGTTGGCTGAGACGATTTACTCCATTTCCGCTAACAACGGTTTCGGAACAGGTGAATTGTTGGATGAACTTGTCAATCAATTACCAGTTGAGCCCGATGAAGACGAAAATAAATTACCCAGACTCGCTGTAGTAGGACGCCCCAATGTTGGGAAATCTACACTCGTCAATACGTTGCTTGGGAAAGAGCGAAACATTGTAACAGATATAGCAGGAACAACACGAGACAGTGTTCATACCAGTTATAACATGTTCGGTTATGATTTCGAAATCATCGATACTGCTGGCCTTAGAAAGCGGAAGTATATTGAAGACAATCTTGAATTCTATTCTACAGTAAGGACTGTAAAAGCTATTGATCAAAGTGATGTCTGCCTCCTGTTGCTTGATGCTCAAGATGGCATGGAAAGGCAGGACTTACACATATTTTGGCAAATAGTAGAGAGCTATAGAGGGGTTGTTATTGTCGTGAATAAATGGGATTTGATTACCAAGGATCACACGACCATGTCTGATTTTGAAGAGAAAATCAGAGAACGAATCGCTCCATTTACAGATGTGCCTATTGTCTTTACATCAAACCTGAAAAAGCAAAGAATTTTCAAAGCGCTTGAAGCTGCCTTGATGGTCTTTAAAAACAGAAGTAAAAAGATTTCTACCAGTAAACTTAACGACTTCTTACTTCCCATTATGGACAGGCAACCGCCACCTACTTACAAAGGGAAATACGTTAGAATTAAATATGTGACGCAATTGCCGTCACAGACACCCACATTTGCTTTTTACTGCAATCTTCCTCAGTACGTAAAAGATCCGTACAAAAGATTTCTGGAAAATAAAATCCGTGATGAATTTGACTTGTCAGGAGTATCACTCAGATTGTTTTTTAGGAAAAAGTAATAAGTTGATGCTTTAATCATCTATTTTTACAAGAATCAGTATTGCTTTAATGACATACTTAGTTGTTCGTTTTTTTGATTCCCAATTTTCACTATCACTATGAGCCATTTTTTTACGTCAGAATCCGTTTCTGAGGGTCACCCCGATAAAGTTGCAGATGCGATATCAGACGCTTTAATTGATCACTTTTTAGCATTTGATTCTAACAGTAAAGTAGCGTGTGAAACGATGGTCACCTCGGGACAGGTTATTTTGGCTGGAGAAGTGAATTCTAACGCATATATTGATGTTCAGAAAATTGCCCGCGATACCATCAGGAAAATCGGATACACGAAAAGCGCGTATAAATTCGATGCAGAATCTTGTGGTGTTTTAAGTGCGATCCACGAGCAATCTGAAGACATCAACCAAGGTGTCGTAAAAGACAATCCAGAAGAACAAGGTGCGGGTGATCAAGGAATGATGTTCGGTTATGCAAGTAGAGAGACTGACAATTATATGCCACTGCCCTTAGACTTGTCTCACAAATTGCTTTTCGAGCTGGCCCAGATCAGAAAGGAGGGAAAAGAGATGACATATCTGAGACCAGATTCTAAAAGCCAAGTAACCATTCAATATTCGGATGATGGTGTTCCAGAGCGCATAGAAGCAATTGTAGTGTCGACCCAACATGACGATGGATTTGAGGCAAATGATGAATTAATCTTGGCGAAAATCAAGAATGATGTTTCTGAGATTTTAATTCCCAGAGTAAAAGCTCAGATGAGTGAACGGGTTCAGGCGCTTTTTAAAGGAGATTATAAATTACACGTAAATCCTACCGGGAAGTTTGTGATTGGTGGTCCACACGGAGACTCTGGCCTCACAGGGAGAAAAATCATTGTTGATACCTATGGCGGCAAAGGTGCACACGGTGGTGGCGCTTTCAGTGGGAAAGATCCTTCTAAAGTTGACCGTTCAGCGGCGTATGCAACACGACATATTGCAAAGAATTTAGTGGCTGCTGGTGTGTGTGATGAGGTATTGGTTCAAGTCGCTTATGCAATCGGAGTCGCTGATCCTGTCGGATTATATGTAGACACTTATGGGACGTCTAAAGTTGATTTGTCAGATGGAGAAATTGCCCAAAAAATCCAAAATTTATTTTCGATGCGACCGTTCGATATTGAGCAGAGATTTAACTTGAGAACGCCGATTTATTCAGAGACTTCTTCTTATGGACATATGGGCAGAACGCCGCAAACAATCACGAAAACATTCCAAGCTTTTAAAGGAGGTGAAAAAGTGGACATAGTCGTAGAATTGTTTCCATGGGAAAAGCTTGATATGGTCAATGACGTCAAGTCGGCCTTCGGGATCTAACAGGAGATCTTTTCAAAACCATATCTTGTTATTCCAGTTTATTAAATTGATACAACAGGCTTCCTTTATATAGTCGGTATTTACTTTCGTCGGCTTTGCGATGCGTACTTTAAGCAGGTCGGTTTTAATCGCATTTTCCTAAAATGACGTCAGTCTATATTCTTAGAAAGCCCTGTCATTTTATTTGTTGAAAACAGAGTCAATGAATTGTTCATAAGGATGATGATCTGAATCGTAACTTGCAGACAGTAATAATGAAAAAGACGACATCTAAAAATACT
>JAPKBK010000220.1 GCA_028823435.1 Flavobacteriales bacterium | reverse complement strand
ATCAAGACAACCTTCTACTCCTACTACTGGCGCTTCACAAGGCGTTCCTCCATAACTCTCACATAGCGCTGCATTAAACTCATCATTGAAAGCGCCAAAGCCATCAGCATATATACATCCATACTCTGGGATATCATCACATGACGCATAAATACAGCCTAAGTTTCCGTATTCATCGTATGCTTGAGCTGTTGCAGTAGCGTCATAGTTAGATGCATCTGCATCAAGACAACCTAAAACTTCAGCACAACCTGGAGTCAATGTAGATGTGGTTACTGTTCCAGCATCTCCTGCTGTAACGATCACATTTGCACCAACACAACCGTCACCCCATTGCATTCCCCATCCTGAATAACCATCAGCCTCTCCACTAACGGCAACAACATATTCAAAAGTAGTCCCGGGTTCTATCTCAAGAGATCCAGTGTAAACGCCATCACCATCTGCGTCAAACAGCTCAGCTCCAAATCCGTTCCAACCATTCCAAGACCCATTTACAGTGACTAGCGCGTAATCCGCACTTGGCTGATCAACACCGTTCATGTCCACAACAAATTCAACTGTTGCAATTGGCAATACACAAGACCCATCATCAATCGTTGCATCTGGATCATAGTTTGATGCTGTAGCATCTGTACAACCATATACATCAGAGGATGAAAATGAAGCCGTCACTGTGATATCCGTGAGTGTAACTGAAACATCTTGAGTCGTGACATACAACAAGAATGAACTAAATGTATTCGTCCCTTGGGAAGGAATGTCAATTGAGTATAATCCAGGCTCACCACTAACCGTTACAGGAACCGTATTGAAACTAGGCTCTGTATCTGGGTATGGATTATATTCCAAACGAAAATAGACATCAGTCGCGCTCATTTCAGGAGTAGAACCTGTAAACGTGATTGAGCCACCATCTACAAAACTTAATGGATAAAGACTTATATCTTCATTTGCAAAACCTCCCCAAGACTGGGAACCATTAGGATTTGTATAAACTCCCGCTTCATAAAATGTTCCACCGAACACGCCTGTGAATTCAACATCTGTAAATGTTGTTTCTTGTGCGGACGAGGACACAGAGAAACTTATAAAAATGAGAAGAGCTAGAGCTCTTGAAAATGAAGAATTATAGGTCATGACTAGAAAATTAATGATTACCAACAAAAAACGTAATGTTAAATATACACTAAGTATATGGTAAAACATACAATAAGTGTGTTTTTGTTTTTATGACAAAACGTATTATTCGTTGTAAACGTTTGAAAGAACTACATTCTAAACGAATAATTTTCTTCTTCTACAAGTTCAGAATATCGCTCAAAATCAAATTTGAATAAATTCGCTGGTCGATGCTTGACATTTTTTTGCTTCTCATCAAGATTAATAAGCGGAATAGGCTTGATTTTTTTACGGAAATTTGCTTTATCTAGCGCCGAGTCCTGAGAATATTCATACAACTGTTGCATTTCATTCAGTGTAAACTTCTCTGGCAACAAATCAAAGCATATAGGCTCCCTTTTTAACTTTTGACACAAGAGCTCAAAGGTCGATTCTAGAATTTCATTGTGATCAAAAGCCAATTGAAGTGTTTCGCGAATAGGAACCCATTTAACTTCTTCGGCCCAAGAATCTGCTACTGCATTGATGTCTTCTTTTCTAACAAGTGCAAAATAAGCATTCGTAATGACACGGCCCTGAGGATGTCTGTCGGGTTTACCGAATGTTTGACCTTGGTGAAGCGTTACGCCCTTTACTTTGGTTAATTCTATTAGAATTCTACTTGCAGCATCGGCTAAATCCTCATCAGGATAAACAAGATCACCTGGAATTGCCCAAACACCCATATAAGGATCAATCGCTCTTTTAATTAATAAAGCATGAATTTCACCTTTTTCATATCCAAAAATTACGCAATCCAATGAGAATGAATATGAGAAGAAGTTATCGAACTTAATTTTATACGCCATCTTTTTATTTTAAGTTTAAAAACGCCTCTAACACATCGAAACTTACACTTTAACACTCATGCTTGAACCTCCCCATAATAAAATCCAAAAAGATCTTTATTCTTTGATGATAACGTATAAATCGTTTGATTATCCGAACTGTTCAATATTGGTAATAAGGTGGAAAATATTGACTTTAATTTAAGCAACACAAATTTAGGTGAAAAGAACCAAAAATCACATAAAATTAATCCTTGCAGATAAATTAATTAGCATTCGTTACCGAAGGCGGCTAGAATTTCTAAAATGTCTGAAACCCCAACAATCCCGTCCATATTTAGGTCGTATTGGCAACCTGCACTGCACCCAAATTCGCTAAGTACGGTAAGCACATCGCTTACTGTAACAAAACCATTGTTATCGACATCTTCTGGACATCCTGGATCAACTGTTATACATTCCGAACATGACCCCCAAGTATCAACTGTTGTAATCGCACCTACTGTAATTAATCTGTTTGCCCAATTTGCGTAATCTGTAACCGGTGCACAGCTTCCACCATTTAGCATTTCTTCTATTAAGCCAGTTGTTTCTTGTTGGCCCCATCCATCTGTACAGTATATATATTCAAACGACCCTGCTGGCAAGCCAAATGTTCCTTCCCAGACTCCATCTCCATCTCCATCTGTTAATGCATAGTTGCCACATGACCAGCCTTCTGAAGGACCTGTTGCTGCAACTGCTAATGGTGTAAGTCCTGAACAGTTCATGTCTACTGTTAAGGTGACATCATACATGCATGAACCATTGTCAGAAGAAGCAGATGCATTATAGTTATTTGCTTCTGTATCTGTACATCCTGAAAGGTCAACTGACACACATTCTCCACATGTTCCATAAACGTTTGACACATCGCCTGAACCCGCTAACCATTGTCTATTTGCATAAGACCAGTAATCAGTTATCGGTGCACAAGAACCTCCATCTACCATATCCTCAATTAGATTCTCTTGAACACCATCTACAACTAATAAATACTCCATGTTGTCTGCGGGTGCAGGATCAAAAGTAAAGGTCCAAGAACCATCGCCATTGTCTGAAGCAGCAG
>JAPKBK010000219.1 GCA_028823435.1 Flavobacteriales bacterium | reverse complement strand
TATCCTCCTGCTCTACAAATGCCATTTCGCAGTCTATCTGCGTAAACTCAGGCTGACGGTCTGCACGAAGATCCTCGTCACGGAAGCATTTCACAATTTGGTAATAGCGGTCGAAACCACTCACCATAAGAAGTTGCTTAAATGTTTGAGGACTCTGAGGTAGGGCATAAAATTGACCGGGATTCATACGGCTCGGGACGACGAAATCTCTTGCGCCTTCTGGCGTGCTCTTAATGAGATATGGGGTCTCGACATCAATAAATCCTACGGAGTCCAAGTATTTACGCGTTTCTATCCCCACTCTGTGGCGCAGCATAATATTTCTTTGGACAGGATCTCTACGCAGATCGAGGTAGCGGTATTTCATCCTCAAATCTTCTCCTCCATCCGTTTCATCTTCGATTGTGAAAGGTGGCGTTTTACTTGGGTTAAGAATCTCTAATGATGCAACGTCAATCTCAATTTCTCCTGTGGGATTTTTGAGGTTTTTGCTCTCTCTCTCGATCACGTTGCCGTGAACTTTAACGACAAATTCCCGACCCAATTTCCGAGCCTGATGACATAGGTCGGCATTGGTTTCCATATTGAAAACAAGCTGCGTTTTGCCGTATCGATCCCTAAGGTCTACAAAAGTCATTCCCCCCAAATCACGCGCTTTCTGAACCCACCCAGAAAGTGTTACAGTCGTACCGGAGTTTTCAAGGCGCAATTCGCCGCAAGTGTGTGATCTGTGCATTTCACAAAGATAGCGAGAGGAGGGGGTTTAAAAGCAGCCTCCAAGGCAAGTTGTTTCGTCAAAAAACATTAAAACTACGTTCCTTCAGTTTATTTTATCTGTTTCAAATATTGCGCGTCTACTCTGAGTGCGCATCTCCAGCAAAATCTAGCTAAACCCTAATTTGTCAGATAATTTAACCGCGAAAAGACCTCCTATATATGCTGTTGGAATATAGGCGAGTGATACGTCAACAACGGTAAACCAAATTGGTGAGGGCAGCATGACCGCCATCATGATCCCTCCGATTAGAAAGACACACCCTATGCCTAAGGCAAACTTAACTTTATGTTTAAGTGCAATTAATGCGGCCACAAATGCGCCAACCAAAGTACCTAAAGCGTGCGCCAAAAACGGCATTATGAAATGTTTGGGCTCAAACAGGTGTAAGGCTTCTTGCAGACCTTCTGTGGTGGTCGTGTCCGCCCCGTCCGGTGGCGGTATGATAGACCCGCTAATGTTGATCAGGGACATATTTAAAGAGCCGCCCACGTAAAGACCTACTCCTACAGCAGCAACACCGAAAATGGCGTTTTTTAAAATGACATTCATACTCACAAGTTACAACTGAAAATCAGCCAAATAGGTATGTATTAAAAGTCAATCATAAGCCCGACAGATGGCAGTACCGTGCCACTGATGTTCTCTATTTCTTCTAATACGTACGATTGTGGATTGTTCGGATCTATGATGGGATTTCCAGAATCATCTCTCATTACATCAAGAAATGGTTGACTGACTGCCTGAAAATTATAGATGTTTTGGATGTCGATGTATGCATTCACCGCCCACTTCTTGAAGTACCATTTTTTATCTAATCTGATGTCCAAACCATGTGTCGCGGGGTTCCTGAAGTCATTCAATTGATCCCAGTCGAACACACCCTGCTGGATGATGTTCCAGACATCGATTGTTGCAGATCGCCCTACATCATAAGGGGTGTATGGCGCGCCCCCGACAAACCTGAATTTCATCCCAAGTTCCCAATCGTTTTTAAATTTCTTCCCCGCGGTGATATTTAGGATATGCCTGTTATCCCAGGAAGAATTAATTAATTCGTCGTTTTTGTCAGAGAACTCACCCCGCACGAATGTATACGAGAGAATGCCATATACAGAGGAGAGAAGCTTCTGTTGTACCAGCAGTTCGAGGCCATAACTTCTGCCAAATGACGTTGAAGTCACAGGCTCATTTCCGATCACACCAAAGTCCCCTCCAAGGTTTGCAAGTGAGAGGCTGTCTCTTGTCAAAAATGGATAATTGTCGTAGTTTTTATAAAATCCCTCAACAGTCACTTTGGACAACAAACTAGGACTAAACTCCAACCCAGCAATAAAATGATCTGACTGTATATAGGTGATGTTGTTTTCTTTGTTTGCGAGCAAAGCGTTGCTGTCTCGGTACCCCATGATTGTATAGGGAGGAAGCTGGAAATAACGCCCAACATTGAAATTGGCATTTAACTTTTCACTGAGAGCATAGGATGCAGAAAGTCTCGGAGACAACTGATCAAAGGGATTGCTCATTTCCTCAGAATAGTCGTTACAATCCATACGCACCCCAAGCGACACCATCAACTTGTTTTTCACCAGTTCTTTGCTGACCTGAGTAAAAACAGCAAACTTATTGATAGGCAAACGTGACTCGAAATCAATCACACTCACCGCGCCATCTAGCACGATTTGGTTGTAGGTTGAATTTGTATAAATCGCGTTTTCGTATCCGAGCCCCATGTTTAATTTCCATCCATTTTCCCGAATGGTGTTTTCAAATCTCACCTTGTTTTCAATTTCTTGAGAGCTGTAGTCGAGTATTAGATTCTCGGGTTGTTCAATGTTCCCCTGATATTTAACAGCCCTGTTGTTTAAATGATTGCGGCTGACCACAACATTTTGAAAACTATTTGTCCCAAAATGCTTCCAGTTTGCACCCACAGCATAATTCCATTGTGTGTTCACGGGTAAGTTCCCCAAGATGTAATTGTTTCTTCGAATGACCTCTTCGTCCTCTAAACCATCATTCGCAGATGTATTCAAGGTGAAGTCGTCTATTGCCCCAAGCCCTATGATGGTGATGCGATTTTTGTCATTGACCTTGATGGTCTGCTTGTATTGAAAATCATTGTAAGTAGGGAGGAAAGGGAGACCCAGGGTTTTGAAGAGCAATTGCAAGTAGGATTGTCTTGCAGATAAAATAAATGTGGACTTGTCACCGATAGGCCCATCGAAGGTGATGCCTGCATCACTTGAACCGAGCATAAAGGTTCCTTTGAGACCCTCATCCTTCCCGGCACTTTGTTTGACT
>JAPKBK010000023.1 GCA_028823435.1 Flavobacteriales bacterium | reverse complement strand
GAGAAGTCCAGGGTGCTGCCATAATGTCCCATAAGCATAAAGAATCTTACCGTCATTGGACTGTAGCCTCTTTCAAGAAGTTTGTGGTTTCCTGTGATGAGTTCCTCGGGCGTAAATCCGTTGCCTTCTGATTTTGACATCTTACGGCCATTGACGGTAAGCATGTTGCCGTGAATCCAGTAGTTTACTGTCTTTTCGACTTTGTTTGCCGCTACATTTTGGGCGATTTCACATTCGTGATGTGGAAATTTCAAGTCCATGCCACCTCCATGTATGTCAAATCTATTCCCCAAATATTTTGTACTCATGATCGAGCATTCCAGGTGCCATCCTGGGAATCCCATCCCCCAAGGTGAAGGCCATTGCATGAGGTGGGTGTCGTCGGCTTTTTTCCAAAGCGCAAAGTCCAAGGGGTCGCGTTTTTCACTTTGGCCATCCAGATCTCGGGTATTGCTCAGAAGCTCGTCTATTTTCCTCCCTGAAAGCTCCCCATAAGGGTAGTCTTCACTGAATCTTCTCACGCTGAAGTAAACATTTCCATTGACTTCATAGGCATATTCGTTATCTAAAATTTTCTCGATGGCTGCAATTTGTTCAATAATATGCCCCGTAGCGGTCGGTTCAATAGACGGAGAAAGGATATTGAAAACACGCATTACATCGTGGAAGTCGTTCGTGTATTTCTGAACGATCTCCATAGGTTCTACTTTTTGAAGGCGCGCCATCTTCCCGATTTTATCTTCCCCTTCATCGGCATCACCTACCAAATGTCCCACATCAGTAATGTTTCTTACGTATCGGACTTTATATCCGATAAACTCAAGGTAACGGTATATGATGTCAAATGACAAAAATGTTCGAACGTTCCCCAAATGCACATTGCTGTATACCGTAGGTCCGCAAACGTACATCCCTACGTTTGGAGGATTCAGAGCTTCAAAGACTTCCTTCTTACGCGTTAAGCTATTTTGAATTTGAAGTGGTTGCATGTCTTTCGTTGATTATCTCACAAAGAAAAACCAAACAGGCGCGTTAACCGAATTTAATTGTCACACTTTCAATGCTTGGAGCATTGCCTTAATTAATCCGGTCGTGTCATACTTTACCGACCAACCCCAATCCGAACGTGCTTCTTGATCGTTTATGCTGTCAGGCCATGACGCAGCAATCTGTTGTCTCAAATCAGGTTTGTAGGAGGTTGAAAAATCTGGAATGATTTTACCAATTTCAGAATTTAATTCTGAGGGTGAGAATGAACATCCCGCCAGATTATAAGAAGTCCGGACGGTAATGTTCTCTTTGGATGCTTCCATCAATTCCAGTGTCGCCCTCACGGCATCGTCCATATGCATCATCGGAAGTGTTTCGTAATGTTCCAAATAACACTCAAAAGGTTTGTCCTCTAAGGCACAATAAAAGGCTTCCACAGCGTAATCAGTGGTCCCTCCTCCAGGTTGAGATCGATGTCCTATGAGTCCAGGGTATCTGACACTTCTAACATCTACGCCATACTGTTCAAAATAATACTTTGCCCACAATTCGCCTGCGACTTTAGAAACGCCATATACAGTCGTCGGGTCACAGAACGTGTTTTGGGGCGTTTGTGTTTTAGGCGCGTTTGGGCCAAATACAGCAATAGAACTTGGCCAAAACAACTTTTCAAATAACCCATCCTTAGCGCACTCCAATACATTTATAAGTGACTTCATATTTAAGTCCCATGCAGCCAAAGGGTTTTGTTCTCCTTTTGCGGACAACATGGCGACCAAATGATATACGTGTGTAAACTTACCTTCGGCAAGCACTTTTCGAACGGCATGTGCATCTGAAGCGTCAAGAAAAATAAATTCACTTCTATTTACCTCTGCGTCAGTAGATTGACGAATATCAGATACGACAACGGCATGAATGCCATATCTGGCTTGCATCCCTAAAGTCAGTTCAATTCCGAGCTGACCAGATGCGCCTATAACAAGATGTTTTTCCATTGGGTGGAAAGATAAGACTAGATACCTTTGCACCGTGCAATCTGATGAATTTGAATACACATTAAATGACGGTGATATCGCTAGATATCCTGTCTCTCCTCGCCGCAGTGCAAAACTACTTCGTGTCAAATCACAAGGAGATTTTGAACACGGAACGTTTGAAGATCTCCCTAAATATTTAAAGGATATTGGGTGTGATGGCCTTTGGGCAAACGAAACAAAAGTGATTCAAGCCCGTCTTTATTTAAGAAAACCTACTGGAGGCCGCCTTGAAATCTTTCTTCTTGAACCCCTAGATGGCGTTCCCGAAGTCGCACTTTCAGCCCATCACACATCCTCTTGGAGATGCCTCGTAAGAGGAGGAAGTAAATGGACAGCTGAAACAGCTTCAATTGTGACAGATGGGCTGACGCTTGATGCTGCACCCATTGATCCTGCTTCTGGGTTAATGAGGGAAGAAGGAGGGTCGTTTCAGCTGACATTCTCATGGACAGGCGCGCATTCGTTTGCGGATGTTCTTGAGAAGCTGGGACGCATGCCACTTCCTCCATACATGCAACGCGATTCGGACAGCAATGATGCAGATGATTACCAAACCGTTTTTGCGCGTCTCCCAGGCAGTGTTGCTGCGCCTACAGCTGGGTTGCATTATGACGACCATTTGCTTATTAAACTCGCAGATCAAGATCTCGCACTTAGTCGATTAACGCTTCATGTTGGGGCGGGGACATTTAGGCCACTTTCCGAGGGTGACATCTCGGACCACACGATGCATGCAGAACGATGTATTGTGACGCGTGAAATACTTGAAAATCTTGCCTCTACACGTAAAAGAGTCGCCACAGGAACGACAACACTTAGAACGCTTGAGAGTTTGTTTTGGATGGCTGTAGTGCATGTGGAAACAGGTGCGTTTCCGAAAACACTCGGTCAATGGATTCCCTATAACGAAGACCATACACAAAGCAGAGAGGTGGTTTTCACTTCATACGAAGCGTCTATTCGATATCTCCTCAACAACGCCCCACTTGATTCACCTTGGGATTTTAAAACCCAAATCATGATTAGGCCAGGGTATAAAATCCAATCGGTTATAGGTCTTGTGACAAATTTCCATCAACCGGGCAGCACGCTGCTGTGCCTTGTCGCAGCATTTTCAAGCACGCCTTGGAAAGATGTATACGCAGAAGCAATTGAGAACAAGTACCGATTCCTCAGTTATGGAGATGGATGTCTCTTTGAACTCTAGTAAGTTGAACTCTAGTAAGCCTTTCTGTTACTTCGACTTCTTCTTAATTCCGACTATCAATCACATCAGACCCATCACGGATCGCATTTCTGATAGAAAGAGAAAATCCGTTAAGCGCCTTAGTCACTAAAGCACTTTGTTCAGTTAAGAAGTCTGTTTTCTCAGCGGGCTCAGTGATTTTTGAAGGCGCAATAACCCATACACCATTGTTGCCAATAATTGGGTTTGACATTTCACCTACAGGAATTGAAAATGCCAATCCTGCAACTTCTGGTTCAGCTGATGCACCACTTCCTGCGATTGTAGATGTTTTAATATTTACATTGAGAGCAGTCTTTACAGTTGCACCTGCAGCAGTCGCGACTTCATCTAAATTCCCGCCTGTCATAAGTTGCGCATAGTACTCGCCTTTTGCTTTTTTAACCGCCCCAGCTCTCATCTTCTCTTCTACGGCGTCAAAATCAGGAGTGCCTTTTTCTCTTGCGGAATTAAGGACTGCAACCACGTAGTTGTTATCGATCAGTATGGGTTGGCTGATTTCGCCTTCTTCAGCATTGTAAGCCCAATTGACAAGTTCATTTACGTTTGTCATGCCTGCGATAGAAGTAGACTTCCTTCTCACATCAACGGCTTCGCTGACAGTATATCCTGCTTCTTTTGCAGCACTTTCTAAAGTAGCTCTGTCAGAAGATTCAATTGCAAACTCGTTAGATTCAGAGTAAGCATCACGCTTCGTTTTGTCAGAAGCACCGATTTGTCTCGTGATTGTTGCCACTTCAACCTCTTCAACTTTTTTGCGGCGATCGAGTACTTCAATCACATGAACACCGTAGCTTGTTTCAACAGATCCAATTGAACCTATAGCCTTGTTAAAGCTGAAATCATTAAATGGTTTTACCATTCTGTTCTGTGGAAAAAACTCATAAACGCCACCGTTAGATTTCGACCCTGGGTCATCAGAGAATCTATTTGCAAAATCTGTAAAGTCAGCGCCATTTTTCAGAAGTCTCACCAGACTGTCCGCTTTAGAATTAAGTGCCATCATTTCTTTGGCATCTTTCACGTCTTTTGCTTGTAATAGGATATGTCTGACAGATGCAGCAGTATCGGGAACCATAGATCTGCCGAGAATGTTTGCAACAGTGAGTACATTTCCCTTTTGATAGGGTCCGACGATTGTTCCAATTTCAACATCAAAGAATGTTGACTCATTCACGTCAGTTTCGACCTCAGCGAGACGAATGGTGCTGACAGCTTCAGCACCGCTGCCATTTGTTGTCGCAAATTCAACAGCATCATCAGCCAAATCCCACGCTGTAGCAATGCCTTCTAGTTCTGCCGTAATATTATTGACATCTCCCGAAGAAGCGCCTACTGGAATCTTAACGATTGTAACATCTCGACCTTGTAATTGCTGAAACTTTTTTTCATCTTTATGGTCGTTGAAGTATACCTGTACATCTCTATCGCTCACATTGACAACGCTATCAGCTATTGTCGTGAACAATTTGACAACATATTTAAATTCGGCTTTGCGTTCTGTACTCAAGTAATCGTACTTGCCCTCCAGTGCATTTGAATATGCACCAGCTTGCGCCAAAGCTTCAAACTTTTCTTTTTTACGTTTCGCAACAATGACTGCCTTGTACTTAAGGAAGTTCGCCTTGCCTTGAGGCGTTGAAAGCATATTTTGAAAATTCTGTACCCATGTACGTTTGTTGTCTCCATTGCTGTAAAAAGCACTAGAAACATATGGGGACACAAGGTCGCCAAAAAGCATCTCTTGGTACTCTTTGTCGCTTACGGTTATTCCAATTTCAGCGTATTCATCACTCATAAACATGGCAGATGTCATGTCTTCCCAAACCTCATTAGGCAGCTGATCGCCTGAAAAACCCAATCCTCTTCTTTGTTGAACAGCAACTTGATACTCTGTACCGGTTATGCCATCTCCGTTTACACTTCCAACCTCAGTGGATGTTCCTTGTCCCATGAGTGCCAAAACAGCATCAAAAGGAACTAAGAAACTTAGCATACCTAATCCTAGGAACACCATCAACAACCCTTGTCGGTTGCGAATATTTTCAATCATTGCCATGGTAAAGACGTTTTAAATGTCAGGTGCGCGAAGATAAGAAATTAATCCGAATCATAATAACATGAGGTGAACAAGGATTATTCGAGCCCCCTTGACCTCTTTTATTTTTACGTTTATATCGTTAATTTTTAACTGATCTCCCTTTTTCGGGATCGCTGCAAGTCTGTGTAAAATAAGGCCTCCAAGCGTTTCGTAAGCATCTTCTTCGGGCATATTGAGACCCAGCTTTTCGTTCAGGTATTCGACATCATGTCGCGCTGAAAGTATCCAAGATTTGTCATCAATTTGTTCTTCAATCAGAATTTCTACGTCGTGTTCATCCTCTATTTCGCCTAATAACTCCTCCACAATGTCTTCCATCGTAAGAATACCGGCCGTGCCACCAAACTCATCCAAAACAACAGCCAAGTGCCTTTTTCTGACCATGAACTGCTTCAACAAGATGTCTCCGGCCATGGGTTCAGGAATGAAGAAAGTCGGCAGCACGACGTCTTGGATTGTTTTTGGTGATTTGAAAAGATCTTTCACATGGATGTACCCAATGATATTGTCAATGTCATTTTCGAAGACAACAATTTTCGACAATCCCGTATCTGAAAAAATTGATTTTATTTCGTTGATGGATGTATTTGTTGACACCGAAACAACTTCATTCCTCGGAACGAGGCAATCTCTTGCTTGAACCTGGTTAAGTTTCAGCGCATTTTGAAGCATCACTAACTCGTGTTCTAGATCTTGTTCTGGAATCATATTTCCACTTGCAGATTCTAAAAAATGGTTTAAATCAGTGGAACCAAATCCCCTTGATACCGACTCCAAACGGCCTGTCGTAAATGGAAACAAGAAGATCTTACTTAACCCGATGATGATCCATGCTGGAATAGCTAATACGGTGTTAATAATAAGAAGGGGCGCACTTAACCTCTTCAGCCATTGTGCAGGGTTTCGAAGAAAGATTGATTTAGGGATGAATTCGGCGGTGACAATGACCACTAAAGTTGTCACAAGTGTTTGGACTGCAAGCGCAAACATGGGTGAAGGTGCGGAAAGCCAATCACTGGAGCTGAAAATCTGTTGGCTTATGAGAGCGCCTGACTCCATCCCGCACATAACAAGCGCAATATTGTTACCCACGAGCATGACTGCAATAAACAGTTGGGGACGCTTGAAAAAGGAAGAAGCAAGTTGTCCTTGCCATCCTTGTTTTGCATTTAGCTCAATTTGCAACCGGTTTGCAGAAACAAAGGCAATCTCCATTCCTGAAAAGAATGCAGAAGCGGCCAAAGAGCCAAGAATTATAAAGATCGAACTGGAGGGGTCGGGGTCCATTTGTTTGTTTGATTAATTACGCGACTTGTTAGAATTCATGTCATTCTGAAGCCGTTTGCGAAATCCTCGTCTCACAAAATACCACAGCCAAGCAAGCGCAGGGACGAGAGGAAGCATTTTGTTTTTCTCCCACCCTTCACTGTAGATTATCCATAAAGATACACCCGTGACAATGATTGAAGATGCAAGCCAAAATTTCTCTGCTGCACGTGTAACTTGTAAGACTCGTTTAGGCTCCATGTCCCTAAGGTAAGTTAAATGACCCTGTGGGGTCAAGAATTCGATAATGTTCAAATCTACTGTCCGCTTCTAATCCTGTGCCATGAAGCGTGCCTGTCGTGGTATGAATGCTCACAGGACGGTCCGTATGTACTTTGTCAGAATCGTGAGACCAAACCAGATATTCAGTATTCAAGCGTTCTCCTTCGAGATTCACTAATTCCACACCATCTAGGGCGATTAAATGCCCAGAATTGGGATCGTAGTTGCCTCTTCCACCACTTAATCTCGCTTGATGATTGGACTTGTCTCCGCCGATAAATAAAAGAAAACCTTCACTCACATCCCAGATTTCGGTGCCATCACTTCTTTCCAGCCTCCCTGCCTCCAAAATATTTTTCACCTTCCCTTTTTCAGAATAAACAAACTCCCCACTTGTAATCACCTGAGTGGGAATATCCTCCATTTCTGAGATTGATTCCGTGAGGGTGTCATCACTCGTGACGCATCCCATGTAGAATATTGAACAGATCAGATGTGAATAGAATAAAAATCCGCCAGATCTTTTCATTAACGAACCCTAATATTTGTCGTCATACCTGAACAAGGACATCCTGAAACTTGCTTCACTGTAAATGACGTTCCGGCTTGAAGACCTAGCGTGAAAACCTCGTCTATCGTAGGGAATTGCTTCGACATTTTACTCATCCTTGCATTTGCTTTTTCTTCTAACTCTGGATTCATCCGCTTTGCTCTGGCGTAATAATCATGCGCGACCCAATACACAGATCTTTTTCCTAAAGCGCCGTCGTTACAAGCACTCGAGGCTCCTGCGATAGCATCTCCAATAAGCATATATGCATCTGCGTTATTTGGGTCTATTGCGATGACTTGATTGGCATAACGTTTTGCGGTAACAGATCGTTTTAAAGCACTGGCTATTTGCCCTGTTTTTAAGAGGTAAGCCATCTGCTTTGGACAACTGTCACAACGTGATATAGCCTCTTCCATGTACTTAAAACTGTCACTTAGTTTCGATTGCTTTGCATATCCCATGCCGATCGCGAAAGCGGCCTCATGACTGGGCTCAAATTCATAAACAGCAGTAGCTACAGGAAGGAATAAGTCATTCTCGGTACATTCTCTGTTTGTGAGAATCCGCAACACCTTTTTCTTAAGATCGAAATTTTCAGGATCGGCATCTATGCTTGCTTGAAGCACCTCAACCATCTCTTCACATTTTGCAATGGCCACAAACGTCTTCTCAATGTTTTCTTTTGCCTTTGTGTACCCCTTGATGTTTCTGTCATTTTCAGCTGCCTCAGCATTTGCAAGTGCCTCGTTACAATAGTCCATTAACATGAGGTAATCCGTTAACATTTTAATCTTCTTAGCTGTTCCAGCCTCCTTGTCAATTTTATTGACGCTTTTCATAGCGTAGAAAGACGTGACATAGTACCCACTTAGCACTGACGCAGAGCTCAGGGCTCCGAGACAATCTACGCTTTCTTTAAACATCTCGAATGCACCCTGTATAGAGTCCTTATTGAAGCTGTAATAATCAGAAGCTTTGCGACCTAAAACGTGGCAACGGTTGTTTGGCTTTTTCTTCGTTGATGGAAAAAGTGCCATTCTCGTGTCGTAAACCCACATCAAGCTATCCACAAGAGCCGCCTTGCGTTCTAAATCCCCTGCGGCTTTGGCCTCTTTTATCTCATACTTAATGAAAGTACTTCCGTTTGTGTACAATGATTCTTGCACTTGTGGCGGGCAAACCGCACATGCCTTCTCCCACTGATCATAAGCTTCAGAGTAGTTTTTCTGAGTCTTGTAACTTTTATAAACGCTTAGCGCTTCCTTACAAAGGATTTGCTTGTCCTCGGTGTCCCCATATTTCAAATCGTTCTGCGCGAAAAAATTTAAGGGAATGACGAACAATATTAAAAGAAAGAGTTGTTTGCTGGTATTCATCATTTTATTAGTCGTAGAGTTTTGGTGTGAGCCAAAGATTTTTAAAAAATGGAGCGAGTGTCACTCCAATTTGAATTTTTAATAAAGATTCTTCAAGGGTACCTTCTAAAACTGTGCCATTATCTGACTCAAGTCCCCGATGTCCCATTTCTACACCTAAGTGCAAGCGGCTTGTTGAACGACTTCCTTCAAGAGGAATAGTCATTCCGGCAGATGCACGCCATCCTGACAATTGGCTTCCATTGTATGTGATGGGGTAAGCATCTAATGCGAATCCCGCTTTATAAGATGCACCCCCTGAACCAGGGACGACAGTTATCCCTAACGAAGTGCGTGAAGCCTTTGCCCATGCGACATCTCCATCCAGAATGTCTTCTTCAAAAGAATCAGAAATAGACTCCCAATCTTCTTGCATATACTCTCCGGAAATCAAGAATCGGCTTCCGTTCGCGTGTTCATAAACGAGTGCGCCACCTGCTGAAAATTTTGCAGGAATACGTCCTTCAGCATCTAATTTATTGATGTATGACGCTGTATCTATCACAGTCTCTATGCTGCTTAGTAATTGAACGGTTTCTACGCTTTTCTCGTAATCGGTGTATAACAAAGATTCCGGGGAATATGTCGCGCCGACATACAGTGTTGCCGACCCTTTGAAGTTTCGTTTTTGATCGTATTTGGCCCACAGCAATTGGTAAGCCTGGGCGCCAAAGAGACCTCCCAAAGACCGATGTCTCATTGATGTCCGCGTTCTGGTATCTAGAGAGGTCACATCTTCAAAATCTAACCGTCCTGTTGAAGTGACTTCCCCAAATAACATGGAGACTTGAGCGCCAAGAAAAAGCGCGCGATTGGCAACGTGAACACTGTCTAAGTTGCCCGCGGGTATCCATTTTTTACCCTTAAAAACATGAGATATTCCCAGATAACTTTTGGCTGTTCCGCCTGCTCCTGAATACGTTTCTACAATATTGCCAATGGTGTTATTCAAGGAATCGTTAAATGATCTTGACACACTATATCCTTTAGCAGAATAAGGCGTAATCCCCATCATATAAGCTGTCTTTCCACCGGGCTTTTTTATGACCAAGGATATTGAGCCAAGTGAGCCACTGTTTACAGTCGCTGTTGAGTCTCCCTCTGTCATGTCCGTATTTGTCCCATGAAGGGAAGCCTGTAACATCGTAGTGACACTTCCCGCTGCTGATGCTGGTTGATCGGGATTGATGACATACCCATCTAAAATAGGCGCGCTCACTCCTCCCATCATCAATTGAGGCGCAGACAGTGTGGGTATCGCAAGCCCCATGCCGAACCTAGACCATGGTGATGTCTCTGTTTCTTGACCTAAAATCCGAGTGGATGTTGAGGTACTCAAAATAAGCACGAGTATTAAAAAAAACTTAATGCGAATCACTTTCAACATGTTTTCAATATTAAATTTTCGGTGAAAGTTGTTTGTGACTAAATATTGCATAATAACCTTTTAAGGTCAAATTAGAATCCGCGAATTTCGGCATTACTCGGCCGAGTTCCAAAAGTGGACTGTCTCCTCCTGTTAATATTACTCCAACGCCCTCTTCGTCTCCAAATTGCTCATTTAAGATCCGCCATCTTCCGATTATTTCTGCCGAAATTCCGTCAGCAGCTCCCTTAATCATGGCTTCTTGAGTTGTCTTTCCGATGGTTTCGCCTTTAAACGGTGTCAACTTAACCCAAACTTCTTTCTCCACTCCCGGAAGTGCTGCAGTTCCTTCCCCCATTGCGTTTATTCGCATCGATAATCCGGGTGAGATGCTTCCTCCCAAATGGCGTCCGTTGCGCACCACGTCAGTCGTGACACAAGTCCCTACATCTACAATCATCCACACCTTGCTTTGTTCGAGCCCCTGTATCACTCCAGATTGAACCGCGAAGGCGTTTGCCACACGGTCTGTCCCCAAAGAGCCTGGATCTTCGACCTCCGTGTCGAGTGGATGGGGGTCTCCATGCTTTATTTCTATCACGTCCCCTTTTGTATGTGTGCGCAACATCTCTGCGACTTCAGTGTCCCAGCCCCCACTTCCAGCCAACAATACACCATCGACTTGGCCTTGAGGAAGATGCCGGAGACACAATGCTTCTCCAGGGTCTAAATGTGTGACATCAACGATTTCGCCATCCAGAAACACCCCGATTTTCCATCTTGAGTTCCCCTTTTCCACAATCCAAACAACGGTTCCGCTTGCCCTTACTCCCATGTTACAGTTCTCATAAAATGTTCTACATCTGAGATCAATCGAGCGATTACTGGAGCGGTGCTGTCTGGATTTGGTGTGTTGTCGAAGTACAGAGATCCACGCAAGAAGTGCTTCGTGCTATCTGTGACAAAAAATTGAATGGGCGTGGCGACAGGCCCTTCCAGGTGGTAAAGCACACCTCTTGCACCGCCGTTTGTGTGTTCATTAACCACGCGAATACGACGAATCCCATTTGCTTTGAGGTCGTGGCTAAATACCAGGTCTTGCGCATCTTGGATTAAGACATCGAGGTTGTTGTCTACCATCAAGTCAGTACAGTGAAGCCTGGCATTAAAAGTGGGGAAACGAACATTGTACCAGCATACATCTTTCTGCGATGATTTCACGTCTTCAACAATACTGTATACGGGGATTTCAAAATCATACCCGCATAAAACATCGCTTTTTTTGAAATCTATTTTCGGCAATTCAATTCTGAAATACCCTTCAGGTCTCGGTATTGATGGAGAGCTGCAACTTAATATCCCACCTGTCATTAAAATAGAACAAATAAGAGGGAGATTTTTAATCATGATTATATCTCTGAGCTGTCAGTTCCAGATTCATCATCTTTTTCAAGCGAGGGTAGAATGATCTTCACCCGGTCAATACGTTTGTGATCTCCGGCGTCCACAAAAAGAGTGACATTGTTAAACACAATAAATTCCCCTATTTTAGGGATAGCGCCGGCTTGCTCTGTGACAAATCCACCGATTGTGTCGCTTTCCCCTTTTGATTCTTCCCACACTTGTTCATCTAAATTCAGGATTCTATAGAAATCAATAAGTGCTGTTTTGCCCTCCATTAAAAAGGTGAGGTCATCTAGTCTGGAGTAAGCCACCTCTTCTGCATCAAATTCATCAGTGATATCTCCGACGATTTCTTCTAAGACATCCTCTAGGGTGATGACGCCACTTGTGCCGCCATATTCATCCACAACTAAAGCCATATGCACTTTTCTGCCCTGAAATTCACGAAGCAGGTCGTCAATTTTCATGTTTTCAGGAATGAAAAATGGCGCGCGAAGCAACGTGTTCCAAACAGCACTCTCTACATTTAACAAAGGAATCAAGTCCTTGACATGTAAGACGCCTACCACATCATCTACGGTTCCTTTGTGGATTGGTATTCTAGAAAACCCACTTGCGATTACGGCCGCTTTCACAACATCCCAGGACTCATCGATACTGAAGGCTGTGATATCGGTTCTTGGAGTCATGACCTGTTTGGCGTCTTTGTCGCCAAATTTTACAATACGTTCTAAAATTTCTTTTTCGTCCGTACTTCGATTCTCATTGTCAGTTAGAAAAAGCGCATTCTCAAGATCTTTTGCAGATAGATCTTGTACAGGACTTTTGATGTTTCTGTCTAAGGCGCGACCAATTGCGACAAGTGGTTTCCAAAATGGAAAAAGTAGTTTTTGGCAAACAAGGAGTAAGCCTGCAGTAAACCTTGCGACTTTCACATTGTGAGCGGTGGCAAACAGCTTAGGGATGACCTCTCCAAATAAAACCAA
>JAPKBK010000218.1 GCA_028823435.1 Flavobacteriales bacterium | reverse complement strand
GCAATGGTGCTATATTCAAGTGCCGCACCGTCTGCGGAAAAGACTGAAATACCAATGTCGAAAGGGCCGTTCCCTGCGGCAAATGTCGTCGAAATCGCGCCTGCTGTCGTGGGGTAAACACCCATGCCACCATCCCACAGGGCTGCACCAGTAATCGAGCGCCCATCGTCATCGAACGCTGCTGTAAAGCCCCAATTTGCTTGAGTAGCACCGATAAATGATCCAAATACGATATCTGGATCGATGATTAATTTCTTTGATTCGTCATAGTCTCCCAAAGCGAAGGACACTTCTGTTCTCCCGTCTTGAAGACGTTCAGTCCTGTATTCACATTCGACTGTCACCATTTTTGAGCCCACAAGCTGATATGCAAAAGGAACGCCTTCGACCACGTCACCGACCGCTCCCATTTTGTGGAGCAATGACCCGTCGGGCCTGATGCTGATTTCTGTCCCCTCGTGAATAAGTGTTATGACTGATGGATCTGCTCCTGGCGCGACGACCCAATCGTACTTGAGTTTCTGAGTCCCTCTCTTCCTCCCATCCATGATCAGGTTTATTCCAGGCCAAACCTCATCGTACCTCACTTGTCCTACGGGGATTAAACCCGTGACCCATTTGGATTGATCAGACCCCCGATAGTAATTGACTTTGTGACCCAATTGATGTCTGCCGGACGTTAGCGCATCTGTGTTGCCATCTTTAAAACGGACTCTCCAGGCGTGAGAATCCAAAGATTCAGGAGCGCCATCCCCATCTCCGTCCACGTTTCTGTGGCTCCACAAATCGTCATATCCTTGTCCCGCTAACCACGCCGTCCACCCTGAATCTTCCATCCAAAATACGCCGCCATTTAAATTTGTCCGATAGTGAATGAAATCATCCCATTGCCCCAAGTTTGGCACAAAAGCCAAATCTGCGGTATGGGTTTTTTGAACTTCTTGTGCATTTAAACCAGCCCCTAGGTGCAGGAATAAGATCAGAAAAGCAAAATAAATATGTTTAATAACGCCTGTCATTTAAGTATATCGGATAGCAATCTCATCTCTAATATAGGGGACATTCGTTCGTGAAGCACCCTATATACAGATTCAGCAATGGGCATGTTCACATTCAATCGCTTATTCATCTCATGGATCCCCTTTGATCCTGTCATCCCTTCTGCCACCATCTTCATTTCTATAACAGCGGCCTTGACTGTATAGCCTTGGCCCACCATCATGCCAAGCGTTCGGTTGCGACTGTTTACGCTATACGCGGTCACCAACAAGTCCCCCAGATACGGACTGCTTTTAATATCTCTGTCGATATCATGCGCTGTGTCGATGAATCTTTTCATCTCTATGGCTGCGTTTGAGATGAGGACAGAAATAAAATTATCGCCATAATCCAAACCTCGCGCAAGTCCTGCGCCTATCGCATAGACATTCTTAAGTACGGCTGCGAGTTCTGCGCCGAAAACATCATCCGATGTACTCACATTTATATATCTCGTCCTTAAAAGCGGGGCAAATAATGCTGCGTTATCTGTTTCTGGACACGCGACTGTTAAATAGGACAACCGCTCTCGGGCAACTTCTTCTGCGTGACAGGGGCCACAAATAATTCCTATTCTGTCATATGGGATGTCAAACCTTTTGTGCAGATATCTCGCCGGAATAGAATTGTACTTCGGAATCATACCCTTAATCGCTGAAAAGAGTAATTTAGTATGCATATCAACAGGCGCTTTATCACCGAACGCTTCGTCAAATGCTTCATCTATATACATAGAAGGAATGGCGATGATCACAACATCACTCGCGCTTATGACATCCCTCATGTTGGTTGAAAGCTTCAGCTTATCTGTCGGGAGCTGAATGCTTTGGATGTACTTCGGGTTACTCCCAAAATTTTCTATATGCTGAAGGGTGTCCGCGTTCCTTACCCACCAATTAAGCGATTCCACATTTTCACACAGCATTTTTGCGAGAGCCGTGGCCCAACTTCCACTCCCTAAAAGTCCTATCCTCATTAATTCTGACATATCGGCGAAGATAAAACGTTCAGGTTTTTACTCTGACAGATATATAAGAAGTTGCTGACCCACCCTTAATTTCACATCGTTCATTCCGTTCCAGGCTTGTAAATCAAAAACCCTCACATCATATTTTACAGCAACAGACCCAAGCATCTCGCCTTCGCGCACTTGATGAACCACGACGCTTTCTTCTGCTCTCAGGATTTTTGCCGTCGTCCGCCTGTTCTCCTGATGCTTTTCCTCAGTACAGTCTACGCCACTCCCGCATTCGTTGAGCGGAAACTGTTCACTTGCGCCGAACGAAATTAACCGCGCTGCAGCTACGCCTAGAGAAACGAGTTTTTCCTTCACTGCAGCCGCTCTGTTTGCCGAAAGTTCATCGTTAAACCCAGATGTAGCACGTGTGTCACAATGGGAAATAAGGAGAACGCTTACGTCCATGTTCCCGAGCATATAGGTCGCAAACCGCGCGAGCTCAGAAAGGTCTGCTTCCCTTACCACATATCGATTGTAATCCCATTGGATTTTTAATTCCACCATTTTTCCTGGTGCTATTGGATCTACAACCGCGACATCAATACAGGTCATATATTCACATGAGTCATCTTCATCCGTGGCTTTGGGGTCGTAGTTACAGGCATGTATTGAAGTACACCCCGAGATTTCATCTATATCACACACGCCGTCTCCGTCTCCATCTTCAATGCATGTTCCGTCACAATCAAATTTTCCATCTGAATAAATACACGAGTCATCTTCAAGCAGGGCTTCTGGCGCGTAATTACATGCCGTCGCATCCTTGCATCCCACTTCAATGATCATTGGAATTCTCACAATCACCGTAATCGATTTGACATCTTGATCGGAAGTAGCTTCAAACAACTCGGGCGTATATCCCGCACTTCCAGGGCAATTAATCAGGTAGTTCGCACCGCGTTCTACAACGGTACTCCATTCCCCCATGTCGTTTGAAACGAACGCTTGATCGGCGACCTCGGTGTCTCCTAAATAAGAACGTACGGTGACGAGATCCGTGACGAGTCCTGGCCAAATGCTGCCATCAGAATCGTGAAG
>JAPKBK010000217.1 GCA_028823435.1 Flavobacteriales bacterium | reverse complement strand
GGTTGTGATGTGGGGTGCTCATGGTGCGATGTCAAGGAAAGTTGGCCGGCCGGGGACCATCCACATGTCTCCGTTGACGAACTCGTTTTGGGGGCGAAAAACAGTGGTTTGCCGATGGTCGTGGTGACAGGGGGAGAGCCTTGTATGTATGACTTGGAATCATTAACCGCTGCATTGAGGAAAGAAGGTCTCAAAATTCACCTTGAAACATCAGGAGCTCATCCAATTAGAGGTGATTTTGACTGGATCACATTGTCTCCAAAAAAATTCAAAGCCTGTCTTCCGGACAGCTATTTACGTGCCCATGAATTAAAGGTCGTGGTCGTCAACAATCACGACCTCACCTGGGCGAGAGCGCAAGCCGTTCATGTGAAAAAAGATACGCTGTTATATTTACAACCTGAGTGGGACAGAAAGGACAAAGTGAATGCGATTCTCATGGCATTTTTAGGAACCGAGGAGGGCAGTGTTTGGTCTTTGAGTACACAGACGCACAAATACTTAGGGATACCTTAACGCGCGTATAACTTTCTCTTAACATTCATGACAGAAATGTTTGTTCCTTTGCATCAGTTATTTAGAAAATGATTACGATGAATAGATTTTTTATGGTCCTTGCGATCTTGTGTTCTTCAGTGTTTATAGGAAGTTTGTCAGCTCAAACAGGTCAGCCTGCATCCACCATGAATTTTACAGGGAGGATGCAAAACCTTGGATTGGTTGAGGTCCAGGGAGAAGAAATTGAAACAGACTTTCTGGTAAGAAGAGCGCGTTTAAAGTTTGAAGGGGTTGCAATAAACCCCAAATTTCAATATAAAGTAGAGTTGGGTTTGTCAAATAGGGATCACGGCAGTCCGATACCCCAAACCAAGAATTCTGCACGGATCATCCTTGACGCTGTGGTGAAATATGAAATAGCGCGGAATACACATTTGTGGTTTGGGCAGACCAAACTTCCTGGAAACCGAGAGCGAGTGATCAGTTCTGCCAAGCTCCAATTTGTAGACCGATCGATGTTGAATTCGAGTTACAATATTGATCGAGACATGGGTGTACAGCTGCATCAAAAGTTTGCTGTGGGAACCATGATCGGAAATGCCATCGTTTCTGTATCTCAAGGGGAGGGCAGGAATATTACATCAGGAAATGACGGGGGGTTTGACTATACAGGCAGGGTTGAGCTTCTGCCTTTTGGTGCCTTTACGGGTAAGGGTGATTATTTCGGTTCCGATCTTAAAAGAGAAGACACGCCTAAGTTATCGCTTGGTTTAACGTATGACTACAATGATCGGGCTTCTAGAGAAAGAGGCAATACAGGGTCTTTTTTAAGCCAAACAAGAACGTTGTCTACCCTTTTTGCGGACATGATGTTTAAATACAACGGATTCTCGGTGATGGCTGAGTATGCGGTCAAATCATCTGATGGGAGTCCTGTTTTCGTTGATGCCACAGATGGTCTAGAGTATTATTTCATGACGGGGTCTGCTTTGAATCTTCAGGCTGGATACCTGTTGCAAAGTGACTGGGAATTGGCGGCAAGATTTACTTCTGTGACTCCAGAGGAAATCCTCACTCAAGATGATATTTCCATGTACACGTTAGGAATCTCAAAATTCCTTGACGCGCACAACTTGAAAGTGCAGTCTGACTTTTCAGTTGTTCTAGAGGGGGAGATGGAGGCGTCTTATCTTGCGCGACTTCAGTTCGAGTTGTCGTTCAACTAAACGAGATGCTCAGGGCTAGTATCTGATCACGTCAGAGGGTGGGGAGAGTTGAAACAATTCAACAAACTCCCGTGCGTCAACGACAGTACGTTCTTTGTCAATTGCAAACACATTGTGGTGGTTTCCGGTACGGCGAAAGTCAGTGTCTGTCAATCTCTCTATTGACGCTGCAATGATTCTGTAGGAGATGTTGCCGTATGTGATTGTCGCCTCAAGTGGCATGCTGCTTCCAGGCCAACCATTCGGCGCTGCTCCAAGCGAAGGCGCGCACCAGTTATTTTCGCCGCACGGTGCGCACAGGACACCAGCAAGTTCTTTTGACCCGGTATTTGCGACACCTTCAGAGGGAGAGGGGGTTTCTTGAACCACCTTCGGCAAAGGGCCGGTTAATGCGACTTCTGTGCCGAAAAAAGTAAATTGATTCACGGACCCCAAAAGCGGACCCAGCAACAAAAACGATTGCGTTTTTCCAGATTCAGATTTTTCTGTTATTTTAAATTGACCTCCATGAGAAATCACTTCTAAGCCTGCAGGGGCAAAGCCAAACTCTTCTGTAGGTGAACAAGAATAGGTGATGAGGGAAGAAGGAGTTTGGGCTGACAAAGCCCCCCAAATGAATATTGACAGGACGAGAAATACGGTATTCAGTGTGTTCATGCGTATTTAGTAATCAAGCAGTGTGCCAATTGCGGCAGAGACTTTCTCGGCATTGGGTAAAACTTCTTGCTCCATGCTTTCATTCAGAGGTATCGCAGGGAGTTCAACACTTCCTATCACCTGTGGGGCTGCGTCTAAATCTTCGAAGCATTCCTTCGCGATGCGTCCGCTTAAAGCCTGAGCGAAGCTATTTGCAACAGGTTCTTCGGTGAGGACGAGACATCGGTTTGTGCGTTTGATACTCGAGGCAATAGTTGCGAAATCAAGAGGAACGAGCGTTCTGAGATCGATGATTTCAATGGCGCCGGGGAAATTTGCGGATGCTTCCAGCGCCCAATACACGCCGCGACCATAGGTGATGATAGAACATGAGATCTCGGTTGTTGCACGTTGTACGACTCTCGCTTTCCCGAGTGGAATGATGTAATCTTCGTCAGGTTCAATGCATTTTGCGGCTTCTGTTCCGGGTATTTTCGACCAGTATAGACCTTTGTGTTCAAGAACGACGACAGGATTTGGATCGTAAAATGCGGCTTTCAATAGGCCTTTAAGGTCGGCGCCGTTTGAAGGGTAGGCCACCTTGATGCCACGAATGTTTGTGAGCACAGATTCTATTGAAGAGCTGTGATACGGCCCGCCAGACCCATACGCTCCGATCGGAACCCGAATGAGAGAATGCACAGGCCATTTTCCGTTTGACAGGAAGTAAGAACG
>JAPKBK010000216.1 GCA_028823435.1 Flavobacteriales bacterium | reverse complement strand
GATAGGAATTTTGGGAATATTTTCTCTATTTGGGATCGTATTTTCGGTACGTTTGCATACGGTGATGTAGACAAGATTGTTTACGGTTTGGACGTAACGGATGACAGTAAATCAGATGATCTGGCCTATCAAATGATGCTTCCAATAAGAAATAATGGTCGCACAAAAATTAATCATTAAACGATGAAATTACTCGCTACGAAGGTTTGTAAAAAGCACGATTTAGGCGTGCATAATAACCTCTTTGGAGGCACTATGCTGAGCTGGGTGGACGAATCTGCTGTCGCTTTTGTGAATGAGGTGTGTCACTGTCCCAACATGGTGACCCTGAAGATGGAAGAAGTGCTTTTCACATCGCCAGTGAAGGAAAACAATCTCATCAAGATTTATGGCGAGATTGTGAGCATAGGAAACAAGAGTATCACAGTACAAGTGAATGCCAGAAAGTTTAATGTCTATAGTCACGAAGAGGCAGACGTATGTACGACACGACTCATTTTTGTAAGACTAGACGATGACGGCACGCCGATTCCGATAGCGCAACACGTGAAGGCAAAGAACCCAGATAAAGTTTTATAAGTCGCAGGGCTCTACCTGAGGAGGATCTTATTCATCGAAGAGACACCTTCTAGGTTGATGACATTAATAAAGTAAAGTCCTTTTTGCCATTTACTTAAATCAAGCGTTGCTTGTGATGTTGAGATCGACTCAAAATGGACAAGTTCTCCGATTAAATTATATGCCACGAGATCTCCTATTGGTTTGACCGAGGTAATATAAAGAACAGATGACACGGGGTTAGGGAAAACGTGCAGTGCAGAAAACACAGACAGGTCAATGCTTGACTCAGGGTTATAGTGCGTTGCATTGTTGGGAATGTTGTTGTGGCCAGATTGTGGCCCTGTATTACCTGATACAATCGTCCCATAGTAGGTAGGCCCTATGACATAAGGATAAACAGGATCGAGATAGTCGTCAATCGTGACGAAATAAGCAAATGTTCCTTCGGGATAATCGGGTGTGATACAGAACCGCCCATTATGTTTATCTAAATCACCAAATCCTTCAACATATTCGTAATCTTCTATAAAACTACCGAGGGGAAATTGATTGTTGATTGATGGTCCGTATTGTGCCACAGTCAAAGATGTTCCATCTGGAAGTGTTTGTCTTGAACTGATGTCTCTCAATTGGAATCCGCTCAACATTCTGGCAACAGTTGAATTGGGGTCTTGTGGACTCGAATACCCGTAAGCACCATAGATAGGGTAGCCGTCAAATGCGTAACCGATAATAGGAGAGTGGTTTTCTTCATCAGAATCGTTGTAGAGACAGGTGGGGTTTACGTGATGGTGGTATTCTCCATTTGGAGCCGGATGTCCTAAACAATCATCGAATGAGCTCCCTTCGAACACATATGCATCTTGGAACCAGACCCCCTGATTGTTGAAAGAGAAGGCGTCTTTTGCATTGAATATTGACACCCCATTACGCCAAACCCCAATATGTCCTAAGCCTGTATTTGTGTGTGCTCCCGTATTTTCTTGAGGGTCAAAAGTGATGCGAAAACAGAAGTCTTGATTTGCTGCACTATTTGGATTCCCTGCCCACGGACCGATATCGTAACCCGGGATACACGTACACGAAATATAGGCGTAATCTGAAGTGTAATCTACTGATTGAACATTAGAGAGTTGACCGAGATAACCAGTTGAATTATCGATGTTTATAACCCAAGATGTAATTGCAGGACTTAGCTGAGCTTGAGCGTTTAGCGTTACAATGACTAATAAAAGCACTAAAAGGAATCTATTCATGCCGATAGGACGCTGGTGATTCAGAGAGGTTTAATTACCCCCCAAAAAAAACAGCAACAACAACAAAAGGTCACCCAATTAACACGGATTCCCAAAGACACTCAACACTTCAAGAACATCTGAGACCGTCACAGAACCATCCCCATCTACATCTGCTGAACAGTCTGAGGCACATCCAAATTCACTAAGAACGACAAGAATATCAGCAACAGTAATAGCACCATCTCCATTCACGTCTCCAATACAAGCACAACTTTCGTACTCGCATAATCCGTCATCGATAGTCGCTGTTGCATCGTAGTTGCAAGCCGTCGCGTCTGTACATCCTGCACAGCTCGTGTAATCACAAGATCCGTCATCGATAGTCGCTGTTGCATCGTAGTTGCAAGCCGTCGCGTTTGTGCATCCAGGAACATCTGGTTCGCCTCCTTCAATACAAAAGGTGTTTTCTCCAGAATACGAACCGTCACCGATGGCTGCTGAATCAAGATCTCCTGAATCAATGACCGCACCAGTTACGATGTTTGTTATAGTATATATAGCTCCATTCCATCCATCTCCATAACTGTCATTCATTGCGAAAGTATAACAACCATCACCGATGCATATTTCTATGCTTCCAGTTGTTTCATCAGCGATAATCACATTGTCATCTTGAACGATAGACCAAGTAATTTCAGAATCCCATGATCCACCACCCACAGTGATATTTATACCCGTTCCGCCGATAATACAAGAGCCATCATCAATCGTTGCACTTGGATCATAGTTACAGGCAATCGTATTCGTACACCCTAAACAAGAGGATCCATTTCCACCACACACGCCACAGACATCATTTTCTGCACACAATCCATTGTCTTCAATTGCCTCTGGGTCATAGTTACATGCTGCTGGATCTGTGCAACCCAAGTCGCTGATGCTTCCCGATAGGCTTAATAAAAACAGACCTTCTTCGATGTGTGAAACGGCAATTACTCCAGAAGCGAAGTAAGGAAAGTTTGACCATGTGCCATTAAATGCCGCACCATCGCTTGAAGGGTAAACATCAAAGAACCCCACTTCAGTCATCGTTCCACTTGCGATGTTATCTAGGCTCGCGATACGCAATCCAGCTCTGTAATTTGACTGATAGCAAAGGTTGTCCTTAATGTATAAATTGTGATCAATCGCGGGCGTGGTAGAGACAAATGTTCCCAAAAGAAAAGGCGCGTTTAAATCTTGCACATCCCAAATAAACGTCGTTGTATTTACCCCGTCGTAGTTCTCGTCCAATTCGT
>JAPKBK010000215.1 GCA_028823435.1 Flavobacteriales bacterium | reverse complement strand
GTGTTAAGCGGAAGCGCGGAACCTTTCAGTGGATTTTCCGGGTCAAGGGCGAACAGAATGCTAGACAACAGCCTCAGCTTCGGCGCACATTCGATGGGTGGCGGACATGCAATTTACCTGGTCGACAATGTCCTCTTCCGTGCATTTTGGAAAAATGGACATAAGATTTTTGGAAATGCGGTCTTCTTTGGGCCGGCGATGTGAATCGACTGAAGGATCGCGCGGCGCAACTGGCGGCAAAGGGGGTCTTTTAAAATGAAAAAGAAAGTCGGGCGCTGATATTTCTACCTGCCTCTGGAATCCCTATCCCTATATCCTTTAACAAAGAAAGGTGTGGGATGTAAGTCTTGTTGAATAAATTGGACGCTGCGACAGAGACTGAAACGTGGCTGGCAACTTTTGCGCCGACCACAACATTCACCACATGGTATGCCGAAGAAGATGTTTCGCCAGCAGAAACATGCGCCGCTGACGCCGTAAAGTCTGCACTTATGGTTGCAAAAACGTCACTCAACCCCTTCAGGCTGTTTTTCTCCCAGTTCAATTCCGAATGGAAATTAAGGGGAGGCATCCAAGGCAGGTTGTCCTCTGTGCTCTCCCCGCGAACATATGACGCGGACCCCTCAAAAGAAAATTCAGGAAATCTCTGGGGAGAAATTGTCAGTCCTACTTCCCCACCCCTCAGCACTGCATCCGTGGCTTTAAAAGTATACACCTGAAAACCCTGTATCTCAGTTCCGGTGGGAGACAAATAGATGTAATCACGTATGTCATTCCTAAAAACCCCCACATCAATCGCTACAGAGGAAGTGGTATGACTGAACCCCACATCTAAATTGTGACTTTGTTCTTGCGTCAACATTACATTTCCAATCTCATATCTGTTTGCCCCGTGATGCACGCCATCGGCTGTGAGTTCTGACAAGCCCGGAGCTCTATTTCCTTTCGAAAAATTTGCGCTAAGTTCAGAAAACTCGGAAGGTTCAAATGTGGTGCCGAAAGAAAACGAGAGAAAGTCATAGGTCTCTGACCAATCACTTCGCGCAATCGTTCTGGAATCAAATCGCAGACCAGCCTGCATCGTCAGGGTTTCTCTTTCCCAAGTAGAAATTGAAAAACCGCTGACTTCGTTAATCTCCGCATCCGAGATAAAAACTTCCTCAGACTCATTTGTATTCGTCGTGCTTACCCCTTGAGTTCCAAGAATAAATTCAAATTCTCCAAATGATTTTTTCCCTTGAATGCCATAGCTCAAGGTTCTTAAACTTAAGTCTACATCGCCAATATCTACGGCACTCGAATCCCCTTCATCCGGCGTCCAAGGAGCGGTGAAAGACGTGTCGAATTCTTTCCTGTGATTAAGCTGATAGCTCACAGAAGGTTTCACCTTCCATCCGTCCGCAAAGAATGTCGCAGAGGTCGTAATAATATGGTCGCCCGCCTGCTGAAAACCGTCTCCTGACATTAATCCAGTGGTGTTATAAGCGGATGAATACGCGCCATCTATCTCCCCCCAGTCTCGGACATAACCCCACGTTCCTTGTGCAAAAAACTGTCTGTATTGTGAATTCTCGGCTGTAGACCTGTCTGGCAACAGGTAGGAATTGTGGGCGTTATACCCCCCACTGAACGAGTGATGAGAATAGCGTGACCGCTTTTTTGTTTGTAGCGAGGCTTGGAGCCCCGTAGTTGCTGAAAAACCACGTAGAGAAATGACAGACGCTCTCCCAATTTCATCTGAAGGGGGTGAAGGAAGGAAATTAATCACGCCCCCGATAGCGTCTGCACCGAAAATCAAGGCGCTGGGCCCTCTGATAATCTCAACCCGGTCTATGCCCTGTTCAGGCAAATAAATGCCGTGCTCCTCACCCCATGCCTGACTTTCGATGCGGGCTCCCCGAAACAAGGTTGCAATTCTCAAACCCGAAAGGCCTCGAATGACTGGCTTTACGATCCCCGACCCCATCGATATCATGTCTACCCCAGGCGTGTTTGCAAGGGACTGAATTTGAGATGGAAGGGCCGATCTATTTAACTGCGTCTCGCTTATGGTGGCTATTTTGACCATAGAACCCCCTTGCGAAGATCTGGATTGGGCTTCTACAACGACTTCATCCAAATTGAGAAGATCTTCTTTTAAAGCGATTGTCAAACTGGGACCTGAAATTCTGGCGTTCACACTTTGTGTTATATACCCGATCGAACTGACTTGAAGCACCAGAGTGAGAGGCGCATCATAGGCGATGGGGCCTAAAATGAATCGCCCGACTGAATCCGTGACTGCGCCTATCTCTAAAGCATGAGAATAGATATTCGCCCCTGAGACTGGAACACCCTTCGTTGTGTAAACTTCCCCGGTGACTGAATCAGAAATGGTTTGGCCAAAAACCTGATTGGGCACGATGAAAATCGTCACCAACAGCGCCAAGACAATCACTTTTAAATTCATCGTGCAAAATTATCAAAATGGAATGACATGACGTCAGAATAGTGTCAGGTTTACGATTGGGGATACATTTACCTCGATTCACCCAAACCCATACCTGATCGGGTTAAGGTAAGATTCTACTTGCGTAGTTCTTAGAGATATAGCAACTCGCATTATCTACCTTTCCAGACAGGTGGCGGTACTTCGCAATCAAACGATACATCTTTTCCGTGACCAGGAAAGTGACAAACCCCCATCTCGAACGCAGATAAGGCTTCAACAATTTTACAGCATCCACTCCCACTTTGGGCGTCCCGCCATTTTCGATGATGATGACACCCGACAACGGTGGCGTTCTGAGTGATTCATTCAACAACTCCTCTGCCGTATCACTTTGAATCGAGGCAAAATATAGCTTTCCCTCTTTTTGCTTGTCCTCCAACCTCATAATCATCCTCACCGTAAAGTGACAGAGCGCACAGGGTCCATCGTAGAAAAGAATATTCATGTCTTGTTAAGTAAGGTAATCTTGTTCAGGCTGACAAGGTAAGACGATTGTGAGATGAGCACATCACAATCTAACAACAGCTTGCTGATGAATTGTTTTAATAGGTGTCCATATCGAACCCTTTTTCAATTAATTTGCATAAACCTCCTTAAAGAAGATAACATGTCAGATGAAATGAAGCGTTGCCCTACATGT
>JAPKBK010000022.1 GCA_028823435.1 Flavobacteriales bacterium | reverse complement strand
AGCGTCGTTCAACGATTGAATTCAGTAGTGCAGAGGTGAGTATAGAGGACATGATTCCTGATGAGCAAGTCGTCATAACGATAAGCCACGCAGGGTACATTAAGCGTACACGCTTAAATGAATATAGATCCCAATCGAGAGGAGGAGTAGGGGCGAGAGGCTCATCAACCAGGCAAGAAGATTTCCTTGAAAATATTTTCACAGCGACAAACCACAATTGGCTGCTCATATTCACGCAACAAGGCAAATGCTTCTGGATGCGGATATTTGAAGTACCTGAAGGTTCAAAGCAATCTAAAGGACGTGCGATTCAAAACCTGATTAATATAGGTCTAGACGACAAAGTTCTCGCGTATATACCAGTAAAGGACATCAAAGATCCTGAATATGCCAATGCCAATTTTGTGATCCTTGCAACAAAGAAAGGGCTCATCAAGAAAACGAGCTTAGAGGCTTACAGTCGACCAAGAACCAACGGTATTAATGCTGTTACTATTCGTGATGGGGATGAACTGCTACAAGCTAGATTAACGAACGGTGAGAGTGAGGTGATTATAGGCTTGAAATCTGGTAAAGCCATTAGATTTAATGAGTCTAAAACAAGGGCTGTAGGTAGAACAGCGATGGGTGTTAAAGGGATAACACTGGGTAACGCTGACGATGAAGTAATAGGTATGGTATGCGTCAACGACGCAGAAAGCTCGATCCTTGTCGTGTCAGCGAATGGTTATGGAAAAAGATCTGCTGTAGACGATTACCGAATAACGAACCGTGGAGGTAAAGGTGTGAAAACGCTTCAAATCACAGAAAAGACAGGAGAATTAATTTCAATTCTAAACGTCACGAACGAACACGACTTAATGATTGTAAATAAGTCGGGAATCACAATACGTATGTCTGTTGAAGATTTACGTGTCATGGGAAGAGCGACTCAAGGAGTACGTCTGATTAGCTTAAGAGGTAAGGATGAAATTGCATCTGTTTGCAGAGTTCCTAAAGCTGATGAAGAAGCTGATGAAGAAGCTGACGAAGAAGGAGAAGAAGGCTTAGATACGCCTAAAGGAGAAGACAGTCCAGAACAAGATAACACGCCAGATCCAGACGAAGACAGCACTCCTGCTGGTGAAGAGTAGATCTTGACAAACCTTATAAATAAAAGGCACGGAGTTTGTAAATATGAATACGTTGCGTATTATTTGTGTCTGTACTTTTACGACTGAAAAACTATGAATTTTAAATCAATAAAGATTAAATGAAGCATTTCTTAATGATTATCGGATGCCTGTTTGCCTTTTCTGTAATGGGGCAAAAAGAGGTAGTCTCTGCCTACAACGCGAACAAAGACGGGGATTACCGTGCAGCATCGACGTACATTGAACAAGCAATACTGATCGATAAGGCAAATACGAAAGACAAAA
This sequence comes from Flavobacteriales bacterium, assembly GCA_028823435.1. GTDB lineage: Bacteria > Bacteroidota > Bacteroidia > Flavobacteriales_D > Sanyastnellaceae > UBA974. The sequence continues at coordinate 11,448 of JAPKBK010000022.1, read as the reverse complement.
CGTGGCGTTACAGAGGAGAGATCTATCTCAACATCTCAAGAGATACTTCACTGACAATTGAGTATCCAAATGCCTTGCGGACATCTATGGAAAGCTATTTAAAAGCCAAGGAACTTGACCTCAAGGAGAGATATGAAGATGAAATTAAGCTTGGATTAGCGCAAGTTCAAATAGGTGCAAATGGCAAAGGTATTACGTACTACAACACGACTACATTTGATTTGGCAGCGTCGTCATTTGATTTGGCAGCAGAAGTAGCGCGTACATTTGAAATTGTCGACACGATGGCTGTTTACAATGCTGCGTTGTGCTATGAAAAGGCCGACATGACCGATATGGCAATTGAACGCTATCAAGATTGCGCAGACATACAGTATCAGGTGCCAAACGTTTTCTTGTTTATCAGCACCTTATATAGGAACTCTGACAACGATGAAGAGGCCCTAAAAGTTCTGCAGGAAGCACGTGTATCTTATCCGAGAGAACAAAGTCTCATCATTGAGGAGCTTAACATTTACTTGACGAATAAGGACTTTGAACGCGCTAAGGCAAATTTAGAACTCGCAGCTGAACAAGATCCTACAAATGAAATACTTTGGTTTTCACTGGGAAGTGTATTTGACAATCTAGGCAACTATGATGAAGCCATATTGGCTTACCAGAAGGCCATTGGGGTCAATCCTGAATACTTTGATGCAAACTATAACTTAGGCGCATTGTACTTTAACAAAGCAGTTCTAGGCATCAACGATGCAAATGAAATGTGGAAACCTAGAATGACAAGAACTGAGGCAGCCAATCAAAAGAAGCTTGAAGAGGACTCTAAATCTATGTTTGTTACGGCGCGTCCATATTTAGAATCTGCTTTTCAAGTAGATCCAACTGATTTAGAGACAATTCGTTCACTAAAAGATATCTATGCACGCACAGGGCAGGATGATAAATTCATTCAAATGAATGACCTCTTAAAAGGAGCGCAATAGTTTCTCCTTTATATATATCTGTGAGTCAGGTCTATAATATCATAGATCAATAAATATAACATGCTATTTTACATAATAACTATTATCATTCAAAAGGGGTGAATTAAATAAAAAGAGATTTAGGCTGTATTTGGACTGTATTTGTAATCTAGTGTGTACTTTTGCAGCGTTGTTTAAAGGAGGTGTGGCAGAGTGGTCGAATGCACCGGTCTTGAAAACCGACGTACCGCAAGGTACCGGGGGTTCGAATCCCTCCACCTCCGCAAAAACAAAAAAACCCAGAGCGTATGCTACGGGTTTTTTTATGCGATATATATTGCTAGCTTAAACATCATTCAATTCTGTCAATAAATCCCTGGTGTATTATTTTACAAGGACAGACATAGACCGTCATATACACCATACATTTGACATTATAGATTTGCGACATGAATAGAATACTCATATTTATACTCACTTTTGCGTTATATCACCAAGTGTCAGCTCAAAATTGGGGTGTAGAAATCTTCAAATATCAATTGGCTGATCAAACTTCATTTGTGGATGTTGCCATTGAGCTGAATGCCTCAGAAATGACTGTGGCGTACGTGGATTCTCTATGGACTGCATCTACAGAAATCACTGTTGTTATTGAGCAGGCAGAGCAAATAAAAGCATTTCGTAAAATCCAACTTACAGGACCGCAAACTGCTGATTCCACAGAAGCTTGGTCAGCTGACCACATGCATCTAGAAAGATTTCTTTTGAGTCCTGGAAACTATCAAGTCTCTGTTAATGTTGAAGATACAGATCTTTTATTTAAAGATAACGTTCAAATTTCTATCTGTGGCAAACCTGATGTTTCTGACTTAATGTTGGTTGAAGCATATGCCAAACTTAGTCCTGGTGAAGAGAGTCCATTTTCAAGATCAGGATTTGACATCATCCCTTTGTTAGACAATAAAATTGCGCCTAACGCTGATCAAGCTAGATTCTACGTAGAGCTTTACAACATAGATCAGGTAGTGGGTTTGGACTCACTCTTTCTAATGTCGTTTGGTTTTACAAACAGCAATGGGAAATTGTCACCCAGTCACACAAGATATTTAAGATTACCGGCGGCTCCTGTAGTGCCTGTATTTGAAATCTTACCTGTTGATGATGCTGTACCTCCAGAAGATGGTGGGTTTTTGAAAATAGAAATCAGAACCCGGGAAGGCATTGAAATTACCACCATGAATTACCCCATGTCTCGGTGGTCTCCACCTGATGACAACAACTATGCTGGCGTTGCTTTGTCGCAATTCGCAGCCCAGTGGACTGACAGGGACCATCTCTATCGTCATCTAGAAGATCATTTACCTCTTGCGTCTTCCTCCGAACAAAACACGATTTTAGGGATCTTAAAAGCAACCAGAGATCTGAAAATGCTTCAAGGGTTTTTAGATCAGTTTTGGGTCCGAAGGAACCCTGATAACCCCACAAAATCATGGCAAAACTACAGAAATGAAGTGACTGTAGCAGACAGCATTTTCGGTGGATGTAGAAGTGGACATGGTGCTGATACAGATCAAGGGTATGTGTATCTGAAATATGGCAGACCAAACGCCATCGTGAAACGACATCACAACACGGATTATTATCCCTACGAGATTTGGCATTACTACAATACTGCAGGCTTCTCAAACAGACGGTTTTTATTTTACGCACCCCATGTTGTGCTGGAGTGTTTAGAAATACTTCACTCTGATATGCCAGGTGAAATAAGCAACAACGATTGGATTGAAATACTTAAGTCGCGTGAAAATAGACTTAGAGTTACTGACACACAGCTTAACAGACTTAATCCAAGGAATACATTTTCTCGTGAAGAGCCTGAGGACCTTTTTTACAATCCATAATGCATACTGTCGTCGTAATCCTCAATTGGAATGGTGTAAATCATTTACAGACATATTTACCCTCAGTGGTAACACACTCAAATTCTGATATCTATGTCATAGATAATGGTTCATCAGACAACTCCGTAAAATGGATCACCGAAAATCATCCGGAAATAAGAATCATACGACTTGAGGAAAACCTTGGGTTTGCGGGTGGTTATAATGCTGGACTTAAGAAAATTGATGCTGACAGGTATGTCCTTCTGAATTCTGATGTAAGAGTAAGTTCAGGTTGGATTGAATCTGTAAATAAATCAATGTTGCAAAATGGTTGGGCAATTTGCGCCCCTGTAATATTAGATGATAATAACAATGAATACTATGAGTATGCGGGCGCAGCAGGTGGCTATATAGACAAAGACGGCTATATGTTTTGCGCTGGAAGATTGTTTCATTCATTAGAAAGAACGAACCTGAATTACAACAAAGACACAGAAGTCTTTTGGGCTTCTGGTGCTGCTTTATTTGTTGATTCTAAGGCATGGGATGAAGTGGATGGGCTTGATGCCGATTTCTATGCTCACATGGAGGAAATCGACCTGTGTTGGCGATTAAAGTCCCGAGGTTACAAAGTTGGCGTATGTGGTGGCGCAACTGTGCAGCACTTGGGTGGCGGCACTCTAACAGCTTCTAACCCCTTAAAAGTATATTTGAATTTCAGAAACAACCTCTTGATTTTACTTAAGAATCAAGTCGGTGTCCCTGTGCTTTTTATCACAAAAAGGCTTTTACTTGATGGGGTTGCAGCGTTTAGATTTCTATTAAAAGGAGAAATCAAGTTTTTTATATCAGTAGCAAAAGCGCATTGGGCTTTCTTCTCAATGGTACCCAATACACTATCTAAAAGAGATGCTGAAGTGGTGGCGAGAGACAAGTCCACGCCAAATAAAGTGGGTCGTTATAAAAAGAGTATTGTTACCCAGTATTTTATAAAAAATCACACAATGTTTTCTGATCTATCGAAAAAAGATTTTGAGGCATAGTTGATTAGGCTACTGCATCTACAAATTATATAGATTTCGAATCGCGGACTTTTATTTCTTCGCAATTCATGAGATCATACGCCCCCCTACTGCCTTATGCTATTGCATTTTGGTTTGGATGTACATATGGATTAGGCGATTTAAATGTAAGATGGTTGATCTTCTCTTTGTGGTGTATTGGAGGCTGCTGGGTAGGGTTTACATGGGGTTATCGGTTTTCTAAAGCACGATACATCTTATTTGTTTTGTGTTGCCTGTTGGGGATTTTCAGATCGTTTGTAGAAATTCAAAACAAACCATTTCCAGATGGTGAAGTACATACATTTAAGATAACTTCATGTAAACCTCCTCCCGTTCGTTTTGGAAATTATATCTATGGGTATGGAAGTACCAGGGAGGTTGGGAAAGTTGCGTTTAAATGGCCCAGTGACTTGGTCTTTCCCGATATAGAAACAACAGCTTTAGGGTCTTGGCAGGAGTTCCCTGAACAAACATTGGGAAACACCTTTGACGTACGGGGTTATTACGAAGGACTGGGATGCAGAGGGTTATTTACACCCCGAGGAACGAATGCAAGCAACGGCATGCCCACGTCAATAGAGGAGTCACATGCATTGCCTTTCTTGTATAGAAACAGAATGAAAATTAAGTTCGAGTCTGCGGGGATTCCCCAACCCGCAGCGGGCATTATGTTAGGCCTCTCAACAGGTGATAAAAGTTGGATCCCGCAATACACAAAGGATTTATTCTCTAGAGCAGGCTTGGCTCATCTACTCGCTGTAAGTGGATATCATGTGGGAATTGTAGGATGTTTACCTCTTTTATTCTTGCGAAGTCGAAGAAGAGAAATAAGATGGCTGTCATCTTTTGGATTGTCTGGAATATGGCTGTTTATTGTCGCTTGTGGAAGTCCCTGGTCAGCAGTAAGGTCAGGTATTATGGTGACTGTAGCATGCATTGGAAAATGGTCAGGAAGACATATCCTTCCCTGGCAAGGATTTGCTGCAGCGGCGTGGGTTGTCGCATGGGTTGACCCTTGGTCTCCACAACAATTGGGCACCCAACTTAGTTTTGTTGCGACAGCCGCTATTCTTGCTGTCATATCAAATCCGAAATGGTTGATTGTTAGAATTCCTATAGCCGCTCAGGCTGCGACGATGGCTTGGACAGCCACTACATTTCATCAATTACCTATCTGGTTTTTGCCTTGCAATGTGATTGCAAGTCCAATCGTGACGCTTGTTGGAGTATTAATTGGCACTGGCAGTTTGTTAGAGGAGTTTTATCCCTCTGTTGGAAATACGTTGTTAATGTGTGGGGGGCATATTGCCAAATATGCAATTGAACTGTTAAGTTCACTTGATTCATCTCATCCTCTGGCGATACAATTAGAATCGGGCAAAGCTTTTATTGGAACATCTCTTGTGACAATGGGCTGGTTATTTCAATCTACAATACCCATGCTATTGGCACGAATATTATCTGCGACTGCTGTAGCTTATGCTACAATTACCCTAATACGTATGTTAGTTTAACTTTAATAAATTCGTTAACACTTGATCAACATATCCTTCCCATTCAGGAATATCCGCAATCGGTAATATCGCATTGACTCTGTTGTTACGTCTTGAGTAAATAGCTTCAACGAAAAAGCCATCCAATTCAAAAATGCAAAGAATATATCTGTTTTCAACGATACGTTGTGCCAGACAAATTCCATTGTCCCACATGTAAGTCGTCTTTTGATCTAGAGGTAGCCTGTTAAATAAATTGAGTTCCATCGGAGTATCTTGTTAGTTATAACACTCTACGTTTTCAGAGCAAAATAGGTTTCATTTTTTTCCATAAAAGAATCTTAATCAAGCTACTTTAGCTATATGGATAGAATTCATTTAGTCGAGTGCCCTAGAGATGCACTTCAAGGCTGGCCACATAAAGTTTCTACAGAAGATAAGGTGGCGTATTATAGAGCCCTATTGGATGTAGGCTTTGACACGATTGATGTCGGGTCATTTGTATCTACAAAAGCTGTCCCATCGATGGCAAATACAGCAAAAGTATTAACTGTCATTGAAGATGAAGGCATGCTACCTAAGCAGGGCACGAGAATCCTAGTGATTGCCGCAAATGAAAGAGGCGCAACAGCAGCGTCCAAATTTGACACAATCGATGACATCGGATTTCCACTTTCTTTGTCAGAAACATTTCAAAAAAGGAATACTGGCGCAAGTATTGAAGAAGCGTTTTCAAGGCTCGATAACATTCAAAATATATGCGTTAACAACTCAAAAAGACTTGTCGTGTACTTAAGTATGGGGTTTGGAAACCCCTATGGTGAAGTTTGGCATCCAGAAATGTTGACCACATTCTCTGACAGATTAAGAAGAGATTTGAATGTAGAGGTCATTGCATTAAGTGACACAGTGGGAACAGCTGTAGATCATGTGGTAGAGGATGCATTTACTGCGGTCATTACGGAGCTTCCAGACATTGAATTCGGCGCACATCTTCATCTGCACGCTACGGCAGGGTTGTCAAAAATAGAGGCAGCTCTCAGAGGAGGCTGCCTTCGTTTTGATGGTGCAATAAGAGGAATAGGTGGATGCCCTTTGGCTCAGGATGCGCTTGTGGGAAATGCGCCCACGGAAAGAATGATCGAGTTATTTGTAAATCGTGGTCTATGGACTGTTGGAAACGAACACGCTTGGGACCAATCACAAAACTTAGCTTCAGAAATATTTTCTGAAATTTAAGAACGTGAATGACAGTTAATTTAAGCTGTGATTCATTTCAACAAAACCAAATGTAGATTTATACAAGTAGATCGTTTCAAATCTCAATATTGATATGTGGATACGGTAGTGTTTCATAATATTTTCTTATGCGTCTTATTACGGACGCGGCAAGAAAATAGTTACGTTTGTGGCGGTTTATTATGGCTTCGCCGTGGAAAATGTTGGATTAAGCTAAGGTTACGTAAGCTAAGCCGAGCCCGATTAAGGTTGCTGTAAGTTTCTTAAAATGAAAGTGATGTCCTTCTCCGCTTTCAAATAACACCGTCGTCGCAACATGTAAAAGAATACCAATCACCAATCCTTGAGTTGCGGCAATAAAGCCCCCTACTCCACCCGGCAGACTCATGCCTGAGTGTAAAATGGTATCATAAAAATACATGCCAAATAAAGGCATAAGACCAAACATCGATAACAGGCCCCATCTCACAAGCGGTGAAGAACCAATTGACTTCATCAATCCCATTAACACAAGTGCAACGGGTAACTTATGGATTGCGAGGCCGATAAAAAGAGCAGAACCAATGGCCATTGAACCATGAACGTGAACATGGGCATGCCCCCCCATGCTGTGTACTTGATGCCCCACATTTGCAACCGAAGCAGCCCCTTCAGCGAGAGGCATAGATTCTAAAAATGCATGTATGCACAAACTAAATATTGCAGCCCAAGGTAAAACTTTCAATACTTTACCATGTCCCGAGTGATGTACATGTCCGTGTTCAAGTCCTTTTGAGATATACTCAAGGAAGATTTGGACAAGAAAACCTACAAGTACAAATATTCCTGCAACAGAACTGAAACTGAAAGCCTCAGGAACGAGGTGTAAAAAAATAAGCCCCATGATAAAAGCCCCTCCAAAAGCAAGGAAAATCGGAAGGTTATCCATCGCTTTTTCACCTAAAATCTCAAGGATTAGGCCGCCGACTAAAGCAACAAGCAATAAAGAAAGTCCAGTAAGTATCATTTTTATTACAGTTTTCTAGCTACTAAAATACACCTCGGAGAATTTTGGGTGTGCTCCCCTAATTCATAATCTCCATAAACATTATCTACTCGAAACCCGAAATTTAATAACAATTCGATCAATTCCGTTGAAGTCCATGCTCTCACTTGTTCAATATGCGTTTGCCTCCCTCCTGTTTCATCGAAGTAGGATATTGACTTCTGAAAATATCCATCAAATAATCTTCTCTTAATCGTAAAAACATGATCGCCCTTCACGATTGTTTCTTCGGTCACCATATTCGTTTTAGAGTAATTAAAATTTAAATAGTCCATCACAAGTAGTCCTCCAGGAGATAAAGCATGGGCAAAGCCATGAACTACATTTTCGTGATCTTCTGTATTCTCAAAGTAACCGAAGCTTGTAAAGAGATTTGTGACCAAATCAAATGCGCCAGTCCATTCCTTCTCTGCAAGCAAAGATCTCATATCTAAAATTTTAAACTCAGCTGAAAGGTTAAGTTTACGAGATTTCAATTTTGCCGTTTCTATACTCTCGGGGCTTAAATCAAAACCTTTAACAGTGTATCCAAGCTTTGACCATGCAAGTACATGCCTGCCTGCACCACATCCAGCATCTAAAATGTGTGTTAGATTACCACCGTATTTATCATGTAGCTTCTCAACGAGTTCCCCTGCTTCATTGTCATCTCTATCTCCGTATAAGATGTGATACTCTTTCGTATCAAACCATTTCGCGAACCACTCCTTATTTGTTTTCCACATACTTGAATTAATTTCTAGTGTCATGTAAATGAAATATTGATAGGTTTGTCATGTATTTTCGGTAAATGACGACTTTAAATTCAGCAGCCAAAAATACTGATAACTATGACCTCGTTCCAAAAGATCATAAGGTAATGGTTTCTTACAGGGGAATATTTAAATCTGTCACATCAGAATACCTGTTAAATTGGATTGAACGGTTTTATTCACGTCAAGAACTTCATCCAAATATTAAATTAAAAGGACTTTTCCGTGTGTCTGTTGAACTCATTCAGAATCTTATTCATCACTCTAAAAATTCTGATTCTTTTTTCTTTGTATCAAGATCTGACAACGGAGACACTTGCGTTATAGGCACCTCAAACCCTGTAACAAATGACCAAGCAACGATTCTTTCTTCCACTTTAACAACACTTAAAAATACGTCACAAAGTGAATTACGAGGGATGAAAATGAGTGTTCTAGACGAAGGGGGCAGAAGCGCTCACGGAGGGGGTGGCATGGGACTTCTTGATCTTACCAAAACTTCTTTTGGGAATATTAATTATGAATTCTTACCTTGGTCGCAAGACAAATTACTTTTCTGTCTAACAATTCAATTACATTCAACTCCAGATCAACATGGATAACATCATCATTAGTGGCACATCTAAAACGCCAGAAGTTGCTTTTTTAACTTCTGCTAGAACGATGAAACTATCTGGCAGAAGTATTCCGGAGAATTCTATAGATTTCTACGCACCTTTGATTGAATGGGCTGATGGGCTATGTAACTCTGAGGGATACGTTGAAGTCAACATCCATTTAGAATACTTTAATACGAGTTCTTCTAAATGTCTGATGGACCTTTTAAAGAGAATAGAAGCATCAACAGAAAATGCGTCAATTAACTGGTATTACGAAGAAGATGATGAGGATATGCTAGAGGCTGGTGAAGATTACGATGCGATCATAGACCTCCCCTTTAAGCTGATTGCTACCGAGATACGCTGAAACTTCTTGATTTACCAAAGGGCATCCAACGCAAAAATGCCCATGCCAGTGCCGTCATAAGCCAAAGCACAAAAACATTGTAATACAGTGTAGACAATGTTATACCTGCTAAATTTTTTGATGGAGAAAAATATGGCGCATAAAATCCATTGACATTCCTGGTGTGATGATGAATGGGAGACGCAGTAGGCTTAAATCCAACATCTAAATCTAAAATCCTAACAGATCTCTCTTCCTGTAAAACCCACTCAGCAATTTCATCATTGCGATAGTTATCTCTTAATTCTCCGAGCTCCCCCTGATTAATCAAAGTCATTTTTCTAGAGTCCTTTTCCTTAAATGCAGATTGATATGCTTTTCGAAATGCTGTATCCCATAATTTTCTGTTTTCGATCCCCTTGGGTGGAGGAGTCAATCCCCAGAAAATAAGATCATCCCCTGCCCTTCTCCATTCTCTATCTATCCAATCTGAATCACGCACTGAATTACAGACCTCCTCTAACCAAAAATCGCGTCTCCACGCAGAGTGTCTAATAATATCATCTAAATCAGTAAAAACCGCTTCATAGGGATTTTCCCGATATTGATATACTGCCAAAGCTTCGAACCCCCATCTTGAGACCATTAAATCACCCAAAACTGGAACATGAACTTCACTTGTAAACCATGAATTAAAGCGGTCAAATCTCACAATTGCACCGCCAAATATAATTTGAGGAATAATCAGCAAAGGAATGATCATATAAATAACCTTCGCTGATTTAAAGGCTGCTGAAATATTTAAGCCAAGTAGGTTGCCAAATATAGAAACGCTGAATAAGACAAGTGAATGAATCCAGAACATTCCAGGTATTTCTAAGATGAAATGAGACACAGCGACAAATCCGAGCGTTTGTATCGCGGAGGTAATCGCGCTTACGGCAATCTTAGCTTGTAAGTAACTTCCCCATCTTAAAAAGAGAAATCGTTCTCTACGTAAGAGTGCCCTGTCACGATGAATCTCCTCTGCACAGATACTGAGCCCTAGAAACAAGGATACAATGACAGATATAAATAAGAACTGAGGGATGTTTTCACTTGTTCGAAACATGTATTCTCCACCATTTGGAGCATATCTCATAAACAGTGCGAGTAGCGCCGCGAGCATTGGTGCTTCGAGGAAATTCACGATTAAATACTGCCTGTTGGTACTTTTCGCGTTAAAATCTCTTGAGAAATACGTCTTGAATTGTGAAAGTGCTGTTGGAACGCTATTTGTTGCCTCTAAATGCGGTAATTCACTGTCCTTGGGCTCTTCTGCCTTGCCTATAATTACATTGAAAAAGTCATTCCATTCTTTTGCTTCTATTCGCCTTTCGTCAGAAATATTACCATATTCATCAACAACTCTTGATTCAATAATATCAAATATCTGTTCAGGACTAATATTTCCACATTGAAAACAAGATGCATGACTAGGGTCTACTTGATTTGTTAATTCTTTGAAATATGGAATTGTAGAATTGGGGTCACCGTAGAAAATGGGGTACCCTCCTTGATCTAAAATAAAAAACTTATCAAAGAGTTTGAAAACATCAGATGACGGTTGATGAATAACTGCAAAGACAAGCTTCCCTCTGTGAGACATTTCCTTGAGCAGATCCATAATCTGAATACTGTCGTGGCTTGAAAGTCCAGATGTAGGTTCATCAACGAAAAGAACAAGCGGCTCCCTGATGAGCTCTAAAGCAATATTAAGGCGCTTTCTTTGTCCTCCTGAGATTGTTTTATCAAGTACTGACCCTACTCTAAGATCTTTTGTCTCCCAAAGCCCTAAGCTCTGAAGCGTTGCATCAACTTTCTCATCAATTGCAAGGTCAGATAGTTTTCCAAATGTGAGTTGAGCACTATAACGAAGATTTTGGCGCACTGTTAATTCTGAGATCAAAGAATCCTCTTGCCCGATATGTCCTATTGTGCCTTTTATTAACTCTGCATCCAAATGTATATCAACGCCATTGAGTAATACCTTACCAAAGGTGGGCTTAGTGGTGCCATTTAAGAC
>JAPKBK010000021.1 GCA_028823435.1 Flavobacteriales bacterium | reverse complement strand
GGAGAGAATTTTTTACTTATTCGCTCCGCGAGATCTACGATTAAAAAAATACTTAGACGTGAAATTTCAGAGTTAAATAATGACGGGAGTACAATCACCATTACGGGTTTGGAAGAGAAGATTGACGCAACCTACACCTTAAAGGACGGGAGTGAAATAAAATTTTTCGGGATGGCAGATCGGGTTGAAAAAATCGATGGGGTGACGCGTGTAGTAGATTATAAAACAGGACAAACAACACAATCAGAACTGAATTTGAAAGATTCAAAATCCGGGGATTGGGATGGTGAAGACGGAAAATTAAATAGAGGCAAAGCAGGCAAAGCACTTCAGCTTATGGTCTATTGTGCGATGCTCTTAAAGAGAGATGAAAATTTAGATGTCGTAAATGCTGCAATTCGCTCGGGCAGAAATGTTCACTCAGGATTGCTTACGCTGACGATCAATAACAGCAAAGACATTACAAAGGATGATGTTGATCGCTTCTTAGATTGGATCGGATTGAGGCTCGCTGCGTTTCGTGAAGATGGAAGGAAAATATCTCACAATGAAGATTCGCATTACTGTGAATATTGTGTGGTGCTTGATCCTCCCGTAATTTCGTATTAGCTTGAATCACGCAAAGGAAAATAAAAAGGTTCTGATCATTACGTATTACTGGCCACCATCTGGGGGAGCAGGTGTACAACGCTGGTTGAAATTTTCAAAATATTTAAATTGCTTCGGGTGGGACCCTGTTATTTTCACACCAGAGAATCCAGATGTTCCCGTTGTAGATCCCAGTTTGTTAAAAGAAATTCCTGAAGGAGCCACCGTGTTAAAATTACCCATATTTGAGCCCTCTAGAGTTGTCTCTGTGATAGGCGGGGGGAAATCAACAGGACGTACAGGGGCAGAAAATAAAAAGGGTGGAAACAAATCCCTGATCAACGAATTTACAAGATGGGTAAGGGGAAATATTTTCATACCCGATGCAAGAGCAGCTTGGATCCGTCCGTCCTCAAGATTTCTTAAAAAGTGGCTTGCAAAGAACCATGTTGATGCAATTATATCCACTGGACCACCTCACAGTATGCATCTCATCGCACTGAACGTAAAAAAGTCTTTCCCCGATTTAATATGGCTTACTGATTTCCGAGACCCATGGTCTGACATGGATTATTTGGACGAATTTAAAATGGGGGCCAGAGCTCGTAAAAAACTAGTGGAAATGGAACGTGAAGTGGTGAAAAACTGCGATCATATTCTCATCAATTCTCCTTCTGTCGCACATGCACATTTAGAGATTTTAGATGAAAACAAGCATACCCTCATACCAAACGGTTGGGATAACAATGATTTTGAAAACATCAAATCCGGCTCGGAAAATAGAACGCACTTTCGGATAGGTCATTTTGGTGCTTTATATGGGTCGAGAAACGCTCCTGGGCTTTGGAAAGCTGTAACGAAATGGAACTCTGAGCAAGAGAGGAAGGTAGAAATCGTACTCGTGGGAAGTATCGGCGAAGACGTTCGGAAGGATATGGAAAACACGGATTTTATACAGCACTTGCCAGGCGTCAATCACAGGGAAGCCATTCAAGAAATGATGAATTGTGATGCACTTCTATTGGTCCAAAACAACACCGACCCTGCAAGGAAATGTACGCCTGGAAAGGTGTTTGAGTATATCGCGACACAAAAGCCAATCTTTTCGATTTGTAACAGTCCGAGTGATTTATCTCAGCGTTTAGCCGAGTGGGGACTTCCGTTTTGCGACCACAACGATGACGCTTCAGCATATGAAATGCTACACAATGTCATTGTTGATGATGGGCAGAAAAAGATAGATCCGGCGCCGTATGAAAGAAAAGCACTGACAAAAGAACTCTCGGAGCTCCTAGATAAGCTTACTTAATCCTTGACGCGAAGCCAATCCTGTGTTCTAAAAATGAACCAAATATATCCGCGAACTTTGAGAACATCGGTGTCTCCATCTTCGAACCACATTTCACAATCGTATATAGACCCTTTCTTTGGGTCACAAATCGTACCGTCCTCCCATTCCTGAGTCTCGCCTTTTGAAAGGACCATATTCCTTACAATCTCCATTCCAAGGGCAGGAATGTCTTTTCTATCATCTTCGCACAGATCACATATCGGGTTTTGATCTTCCTCAGGAAGTCGAAAAAGCTCGACGATTGCGCCATAAAATTGACCGTCTCTTTCAGTGATCTCAACGACACTTTTGATTCGACCTGTTTCATCGTCTATCGTTTTCCAAAGACCCTCAATTGAGGTTTGGGAAAAAGAAAAAACAGAAATCAGTAAAAGGGAGCCTAACAAAGGGATTTGCTTTAATATCATCATATCGCTAATTACGTGGTTTTCGATTTTGTGTGCAAGTTGCTTCGTGCTTCATTTCTTGCTTTGTGAATACTGACATTGAATTCAAACCCCAGCAACAAGATTGAACTGTTCGCATTGATCCATACCAATAACAACAAGAAAGTACCTAATGACCCATATAGTCTATTAAAACTGTCCAGGTACATAATGAAATATCCAAAGCCAAGAGAAAGAAAGACGATAAGTAACGTGGTCATTGTCGCACCCGGAGTGAAAGTTCGCCATTTATCTCTTTCGCTGTTGCCAAAATGATAGAGCAAAGAAACTGAGAAATAAACGAGGATAAGCGAAAGCGTCCATCGGGCAGCATTGAGCCAAGGAACCAGTCCACCTGGAAGCCATCCATTTGAGGACACCCAAGTCAATGCTTGCCCACTAAAACCGATGAGCAAGACGGCGACACCAAGCATAAACACAAGAATAACAAGAAGCAACAGAGACATCAAAGAGTAAATGAACGCATTTCCTTTTTTATCCAACAGATAACTTGCATTAAACCCTGCAAGAATCGCATTTACACTGTTAGAAGCGTACACAACGGTAAGGACAAATCCGATTGACAGCACAGACCCGTGACTTTTCTCAAGTAAATCGCTGACCGTGAGTTCAAAAAGACTGACTGTTTCTCCTGGAAAAAAAAGAAGCAAGGCATCCAGAACAGCATCAGGTTCTAACGGCGTATGAGGCAGCACACTGAGCAGTAAAATCATGGCTGGAAAAAACGCGAGTAAAAGGCGAAAGGAAATTGATGCTGCCCGAATTGAGACTGAACCATTTATTAATCCAAGCCCAAAAAATCTTAATACATCGTAGAGGGTCATCCCCTCAACACCCCATGGCGTTTTTGAACGTAAAAATCGCTGAATACTGATGACCAGATGGAGATTTTTAAGCCAATTTAAGAAAGGGTTCGGTGATTTTGGGCTGGGAGTGTTAGACATTTGGCGTGCTTTTTAAACTCAAATCCAAACTTTTGACTGAGTGTGTCATGTATCCCATACTGACAAAGTCCACACCCGTTTCTCCATATCCATTTACGTTCTCTGGGGTAATCCCACCTGAGGCTTCTAAGGTCACCAGATGCCCATAGCTTTCAACTGCTTCTGCGACTTTTTCTGGCCCGAAATTGTCCAATAAGATTCTCTCAATGACGATCTCCGCCTTTTGTGAAGCGGCAATGGCATCTTCGATTTCTTGGAAAGACCTTGTCTCTATAACGAGAGGTAAAACGGGCAACGTATCGTGTCTGTTTTTTTGATACTCGGCAACTTTTTGAAGGGCTTGTGTCATGCCGCCCGCGTAATCAACGTGGTTGTCTTTGAGCAGAATCATATCGTAAAGCCCCATCCTGTGATTGACTCCACCCCCAATACTCACAGCCCATTTTTCAAATCCTCTCAAACCAGGAGTCGTCTTCCTCGTATCTAAAACGTGGGTATTTGTTCCATCAAGGATTTGAACGATCTCAGCTGTCCTTGTTGCGATTCCACTCATGCGTTGCATGAAATTTAAGGCCAAACGTTCTCCAGCGAGGATACTTCTTGCCGATCCGTGCAACTCAATCACCACATCTCCGGACTTGACCCGTGTGCCATCTTTTACGAAAGTCTTAAATGTAAGATTAGAATCTATTTGGTGAAACACCTCCTTTGCCACTTTAATCCCTGCAATAACGCCTACTTCCTTTGCAAGAATGTATCCTTTTTCTACCAAATCCTCGGGAACACTCGATTCTGAAGTAACGTCTCCAGATCCTAAATCCTCCTTGAGAGAATAGGTAATAAAACGCTTCATATCATCATTCAACATGGTGCGAAGATAATACCCTACAAACCTTAACTTAACAGCGTGCAGATATCAATTATAGCTACGGGCAAGACAAATGCGGTTTGGATTAAGACTGGGATAGAAGAATATGCCAAAAGGATGGTGCGGTATGGGCGTTTTTCCTTTGTTGAGACCGCAAACCTCAAAAATAAATTCGCAAAGGCGGATTCAAAAAGAGTCATGAAGGAGGAAGCAATTCTTCAAGAAAAAGCTTTAGAAGGCGTGGATTATTTAATCCTTCTAGATGAACATGGGAAAGTCTATGGGTCAATGGCCTTTGCCAAACACCTTGAAAAGTTACAGGTCAGAGGACTCAAACATATTGCATTTTTAATCGGTGGACCCTATGGATTTGATCCTTCGATCCAGAGCAAAGCAAATGAAAAATGGGCATTAGGACCGCTGACATTTCCCCATCAACTCATCCGAATATTTGCCGTAGAACAAATCTACAGAGCACATACCATTCTTAAAGGAGAGCCTTACCACCACCCTTAGCGTACAAACAAGAAATTTTTACTGCGCAAGAATTGTCACGTGATTGTTGAGTACTTCAACTGTACCTCCTTTCACATTAAAAGACAATTCCTCATTGTCAGTCCTCACGACAATTTCACCAGATGCAAGTGTCGTCACTAAGGGCGCGTGGTTGCTCAGAATCCCAAGACTGCCACCGATACCGGGAAGCCCCACATAAATGGCTTCTCCATCAAAAAGGTGCTTGTCTGGTGTAAGAATATCTACTGTCATCTTATGCGACTTCTGCAAGCATTTTCTCTCCTGCAGCAATCACATCCTCAATGTTTCCTTTGAGGTTAAATGCTGCCTCTGGATATTGATCTAGTTCACCGTTCAGGATCATATTGAATCCCTTAATTGTGTCCTCGAGAGGAACAAGAACGCCTTCAATTCCTGTGAATTGTGTCGCAACATGGAAGGGTTGAGAAAGGAAACGGCTGATACGACGCGCACGGTTTACCGCTTGCTTGTCCTCCTCCGAAAGCTCATCCATTCCTAGAATTGCAATAATGTCTTGAAGTTCTTTATACCGTTGAAGGATTTGCTTGACATTCTCTGCACAATCGTAGTGTTCCTGACCAACAGTTTCTGGATTAAGGATACGAGATGTAGAATCGAGAGGGTCCACAGCTGGATAAATGCCCAGGGATGCAATCTTACGAGAAAGAACTGTCGTTGCATCGAGGTGAGCAAACGTCGTTGCTGGCGCAGGGTCTGTCAAATCATCCGCAGGCACATAAACAGCTTGGACAGATGTAATCGAACCTCTCTTTGTTGAGGTGATTCTCTCTTGCATCACACCCATCTCTGTAGCGAGCGTTGGTTGGTAACCAACAGCTGATGGCATACGCCCTAAAAGCGCCGAAACTTCTGATCCAGCTTGAGTGAAACGGAAAATATTGTCAATAAAAAATAGAATATCACGTCCTCCAGATTCTTCATCACCATCACGGAAATATTCAGCAACAGTTAAACCTGAAAGCGCAACTCGAGCACGCGCTCCAGGAGGCTCATTCATTTGTCCGAATACAAGTGTCGCTTGAGAGTCCTTTAATTCTTCCTTGTCTACTTTAGAAAGGTCCCAGCCTCCAGCTTCCATGCTTTCAACGAATTCCTTACCGTACTTAATGACACCAGACTCAATCATCTCACGAAGAAGGTCATTTCCTTCACGTGTACGCTCACCTACACCCGCAAATACTGAGATGCCCTCGTACCCTTTAGCGATGTTATTGATAAGCTCCATAATTAGTACTGTCTTACCTACACCCGCTCCGCCAAACAAACCGATTTTCCCACCCTTTGAATAAGGGTCGATAAGATCAATGACTTTAATTCCCGTTAACAAAATTTCTGTTGAAGTAGAAAGATCTTCGAACCTTGGTGCAGGCTGGTGGATGTTACGTCCTCCTTCCTTGCTGACCTCTCCGATACCATCAATGGCATCTCCGACAACGTTAAAGAGCCTTCCTTTAATGTCATCCCCAACAGGCATTTGAATTCCAATACCTTTTGCAGTAACCTTCATTCCACGGCTAAGTCCCTCGGTAGCGTCCATAGAAATCGCTCTAATGGTATCTTCTCCGATGTGCTTTTGGGTTTCTAAAATCACTTTAATGCCGTCACCATCTACCACTAGGGCGTCAAGTATGTTAGGCAATTGAACTCCTTCTGGAAAGCGAACGTCTACGACTGGTCCGATAACCTGTGATACGACTCCTTGTTGTGTTGACATAGTTTTGCGTCTGGCTTGTGTAATCGAGCGCAAAAATACAACACGAGAAGTGGATTTCACGCATAGAAGAACATAACTTTAAGCATAACTTTACAACCTTGAAAGTATATCACCTCACAGACGGGATTAAAATAGAAAAACCCATCGTATTAACGATTGGAACTTTCGATGGCGTACACGCCGGACATAGGGCTGTTATTCGAATTTTGGAACAAAAAGCGACTGAAATAGGGGGTGAAACAGCGCTGTTAACGTTCCATCCACACCCCAGAGTTGTTCTTCATCCACACAACCACAAATTAAAATTATTAAATTCACTGGACGAAAAAATAAAACTTTTAGAGAATACTGGCCTTGATCATTTAATCATGGCTCGATTTGACAAAGAATTGGCGAGATTAACGCCATTAGAATATGTGCGAGGTCTCTTGGTGGAGGGAATTAAACCCGCAGAAGTCGTGATCGGGGATGACCATCGATTTGGCAGAAATCGAGAAGGCTCATTTGATGATTTAAAAGAAATGGGTGTGATGTTCGGGTTTGGCGTAACTGCCTTAGATGCTGAAAAGGTCAGTAACGTGAGAGTAAGCTCAACGAAGATTAGAAAAGCAATCAGTGAGGGTGAAGTGGGCTATGCGGGCACATTGCTTTCCAACCTTTTCCCAATGTCAGGAGTCGTTGTAAAAGGGGATCAAATTGGAAGAACACTGGGTTTTCCTACTGCGAATCTTCAATTAAAAGATGAATTAAAAATTGTGCCTGCGAAAGGAGCATATGTCGTTTGGGCAAAAATTGAGGATGGAGATTGGATGCCGGGGATGTTAAATATTGGAAATCGTCCAACAATGAACGCGTCTGATGACACGATCGAATTACATATCATAGGGTTTGAAGGTGATTGCTATGGGAAACGCATTGACGTACAGTTTGTAGATCGACTTCGAGAGGAGCGGAAATTTTCTGGACATGATGCATTAAAAGCCGCGCTAGATCATGACAAATTAAAGGCGATGTCAATCCTTGCAGACACGAAACCTCCTCAACAATGAAGCGCGCTTTGTTCCTTGGGGTTGTGGTGTGGTTATTCAGTGTTGTCATTTGCTTTCCCCAAATGACAGCCCCCATGTATGAATCTATCGAAGATGCACAAATCGCATCAGAAAATGGACTGCAAATCACACGGCTTGACTTAACAAAACAAAAGCTCACTAAGGTCCCAGAAGAAATTAAGGCATACAAAGACCTCGTGGAACTTCGCCTGGATAAAAACCGAATCGTTGCAATCCCTGCTTGGATCTCCGAACTCTCTAAATTAGAACTGCTCTCTGCTGAACGCAACAAACTTGATGAATTCCCATTGGTCATTTTGACATTAGAAAACTTAAGGTATGTCTATTTAGGTGACAATTTAATCTCGAATATACCCATAGATATTGATCATTTGGAGAATCTCGAATGGCTTGGGCTTTGGTCTAACCTCATCAGGAACTTTCCCGCTTCGCTGAGCAACATTCAAAACCTACAGACCTTAGATCTTCTGCATAATGACATGACGTATCTGGAGCAAACCTGGTTACGTGAACTTCTTCCTGATGTTATATTAGAACTGTCTGAACCTTGTAATTGCTTGTTCGATGAGTAGCCCTCAAAAAGCATTAGACGTCACGCATAAGCCACTTCGGATTGTACTCACTGGCGTAGAGAATTCTGGCAAGTCAACGTTAATTAAGCCACTCGCTGAACGATTTAAGTGGCCCTATATCTTAGAACTCTGCCGGGAAAATGAGGAGGTGCTGCATGGCGAGGAAACATTCAAAACCTTGCAGGAATTACACAAGGACAACGAAAATGAAGTTGTGAAGCTCCTGTCTCATACAAATGCAAAGGGGATCTTTTGCGATACTGGAATACTCGCACTAGATGTTTGGTCAGAACTCGTGTTCGGAAAAGAAGTGTCAGAGGACAAGGCTCAATCTGCTTCGGACTCAGCTGTTGACTTATATCTGTTATGTGCAACCGTGAAAGAATGGGAGCCTGATCCGATCAGACTGTTTCCCGATTACAATAAAAGAGTCGCAGTCAACGCACTGTTTCGTGAGAAGCTTGAAAACAGAGGGCTTGCATATATTTTCGTGCCGATTCTCCCCAAGGAAGAACGGGTGGATTTTATTGAACAAGAAATACGCTCCAGGTTCGATGTCTAGCTCCACGCAGATTAAATTGATAGAAGCACTCGCAGTTGTTTTCTCACTCGCGTATACCTGGATGTATTTAAAGGGGCAGCTGCCTGAAGGATACATCTTAGCGGGATTAGGCGCTGGGCTATTTGCTTTCCTGTGTTGGAGGCGGAAAATATATGCAGAAAGTGCGCTTCAATTTTTCTATATAGGGATGGCTGTCTACGGATACAATTTGATCTCAGAAGGCGGTACATCTGCTGATCAGGTCACCCTCACTACGCATGCCATATGGCTCTCAACAGCGACGTTGGGGACGGTTTTGCTGGGTATGTTTTTAAAACACGCGACAGATGCCGCCATGCCATACCTCGATGCTTTTACAACAGTATTCAGTCTCGTGGCTACGTGGTTGATGATCAATTTGGTCCATGAAAACTGGTTATACTGGATCGTGATTGATACTGTATCGATCTATCTGTACGCAAAAAGAGGACTCAAGCTGGGCTCAGTCCTCTTCGCATTATATCTTCTGCTTGCACTAGATGGTTACTTTGATGCAATTCAAATTTTCTAGCAACTCAAGTTGCAACGCACAAACCTGATTATCTAATAATAAACTTGACAGGGATTGTGTATTGTACACTCACATTCTTGCCGCGTTGCGAACCTGGATCAAAACGTGGCAACGATTCAACGACCCGCTTCGCTTCTTTATCTAATCGAGAATCTACCTCACGTAACACCTTAACGTCTTTTACTTTGCCATCTTTTCCGACCACAAAGTAAACAAATACAGTTCCTTGAATCCCAGCATCTTTCGCAATGGGAGGGTATTTGGTGTTTTTAGAGACATACTTGATAATCTCCATTTGAGTGCATTGATGACGCTCATCCCCCCTCATCGTTTTACATTGAGCAAGTGCAGGCATATTCTCTACAATCATAAAAGGAGTGTCATCATCGACATCATCGTCTTCTTCTATAATTTCGATCTCAGTATCCTCATCTAACTCGATGTCTTCAATCTCAAGTTCAATTTCAATTTCTTCTTCGTCATCCACGATCTCAATCACAGTCGTTTGTTGTGGGGGCGGAGGTGGTGGTGGTGGCGTCACAATGTTAATTGGAATCTCCTCATCTTCAAGAAGGTCTGCTTCGTAATTCAAAGCTTGTCTCGTGATCACGTCGTAACTGGTCCAAGAAAGCGCAATTAACACGAGTGACAAGGAAGCAATAAATCCCAACGCTCGCAATGTGGAGCGTTTGTTTTCTATGTCTGCTTGAGTGGTTTTTCTACTAATCATGAGATGACATTCTAGGATTCGAAATTAATACATCGGCGGGGATTTGGCCCGGAAAAATGCCATACACTCCTCGAAATGCGACAAACGCAAGGGCAGAACCCACGCAATCAGCCACTATATCAAGGAAATCGGCTGTTCTTCCAACAATCAACTCCCCCTGTATTATCTCAAGTATTGTGCCAAAACCCGTGCAACTGACCAAGATAATCAACATTAAAACAGGAATTTTATATGGAAACAGGTGGAGTTTCGTAAAAGCGACCGACATGGAGAGCGACAAAAGTGCAAATGCAAAACAATGAACTATTTTGTCAAGATGAAATTTTGACAACCACGAAGCAGGATCAACGCCCGAGACAGGAACAAGATGCATGATGACGATCAACACCGCCAATACAAACGGTGGGGTGAGGATTCTATACACTTTTATTGAAGATGGGATGGACAAACCTAAATGAAATTTTATCTAAGAGTTACCCAATAGAAGCTTCATATGCAGTTGCGTCCATTAAACCTTCTACGTCAGATGGGTTTGAAACGTGCACCTTAATAATCCAACCTGCACCGAACGGATCGTCATTTATTAATGAAGGATCATCATCGATTGCCTTATTCATTTCGATGATTTCACCTGTGATCGGTAAAATGAGGTCACTTACTGTCTTAACAGCTTCGATGGTGCCAAATACCTCTTCAGCTTCAAGTGTTTCTCCTTCTGTTTCTACTTCTACAAATACGATGTCACCCAACTCTCCTTGGGCATAATGGGTCACACCTATTGTTGCAATATCTCCATCCATTCTCACCCATTCGTGGTCTGCAGTGTAGTATAAATCAGTAGGAAAGTTCATCGCAAAGAAAATTTATTCGTGCAAAAATAGTCTATTGTGTCAGGTTGAAACGAATCGCAATACCTGAATTAATATTAGATGTGTTAAATGAGGTCGATATCTTAGCCTTTGTAATCTGTTGGTCGTAGAACGCGCGAAGCGTGACTTTGTCGCTAATCTCAAGATCTCCAGAAATTTTAATGGACACGAGGGTTTGACCCGCGGTAACTTGGTTCTGACGCTCTACCATCTTGCGAATCACAGTACTGTTATCTCGTATGTTAATGTCACAACGAATTAAGAAATCTGTTTCTTTGAACATCTTGATGGGGAGCTTTCCATAGGTCTTCAAAAATGGATTACGAACGTCGGCAAACTTGTAGCCTACCCCAATCACAATGCCTTTACTCTTTGTTTCTGTAATTTGATAATTTGCAAGTCCGAAACTCACGTTTCGATCTCGCGTGATCTCGACCTTGATTTGTGGCTCATTGTCTGACGCAGTTTTAATCGTCATATCAAGGCCTATTAAAGGTGAAAGCTGCTCTGTGATACTGACCGTATTGTACTGACGTTCGGAAATATAATTCGAGTAATCCCCGTTGTCAACAGCGGTAGGCAGTCCATTTTCATCCTCACTATACTGTAGGTTTGTCGTATACGACGTACTCATCGTGGAGCGGTAAGCATGCGATAAATTAAATCTTTTAAAGGTTTTCTTGAGCGAAGGTATTTTTGTTAATCCATCGTAAGTCACTCTCCAGTTTGGTGCGACTGGTGCTTTCATAACATCAAGCGCAATCGTGCTCGGGTCCAATCCTAAATAAGCACTCAAAAATGCAGGTATTGCAACATCCTGTGACGTCGGACCCCATCCTTGATAATACCCTGTAGGATTTGCTTCGTCGACATTAAAGGTTCCTTCGTTGAGGCGGGACGAAATCGTTAATCTGTTAAGCAACAAAGCATCCCAAATGTCAGAGTTATATTCGGCATCATCATCCATAAATGCCGTGGGCCATGACATCACTGTTGCCGTAAAATTCCCTGTCTCGTTTGGCGACTCATAAATCCAGTCTTCAGAATCTTCATCGTAACGGAAGAAACTCTGGAGGTTGCGAGACGTGCTTCTGTTTGCTGTGAGCTCGATCTTAAAATGTTTGATCGGCTCGATATTCATTCGAACATTAAAATTCTCTGTGAAGGACTCTGTGTAGGACTGATTTAAGTAGGGCTGTTGAACTAACCAACCCTGTTCAGCAGCATTCATCGCAAAGTCAGCATTCCTGTTTCCCAAAACATCCGTGTTTTGATGTCCCACCAAGAAGAGCAATCCCGGAGCCTCGAGATTTTCATCAAAACCAGCCCATGTACTTGTTTGGCCATATCCTGGAAGCAAAATACCCTCATTGCGGGAAAAAGTGCCACTGATGCTTTGAATCCCCATCGCAAAACGAAGAATATGTTCTATCGGATTGATGTCCAGCTTCTTTTTTTCATCTTCTTCTTTAACCTCACCAAATCCATCTCTCCGCTCATTGCTCACATCTCTGTCGGTGGGACGTTTGGGGCGTTTGTTGTTAATTTCTTTGAGGTATGGAACTCGGTTGTAAAACTTCAAGAAGTTTGCTTGTCCATTCAAACTCAGATTACGTGAGTTTTGAATCGTCGCACCTAAAGTATCCTGAGCGAAAGGGGCCCTGTCCCAACGGAATGAGCTTTGGTACCTCAAGTCACCCGTGACAAAGTCCATGAGCGGAATCTTATCAAATGGCAACTTGTACGAACCATTGACATTGTGATTGTAGGTCGTCACTTCTCCAGCGCCCAATAAATTCGTTCTTACAGTATCTACGTAAAAATCGTAATCTACCTCACCCTCAACAGGAATAACGCCTGCAGGCTCACCCACAAGCGCACTTGCCTGACCTGTGTAATCAAACTTAAGCGCTTGAGTCATGTCGTATTTCACAGAATAATTCCTGTTCCAGTTCCAAGATTTGAGGACCTGAGTCTGAATCAATAGATTTGTCTCTACACCAAGTAAATCTTCCGTATTGTTTCTCACTTCACTGGTCTCGTATAACCGCTCCATTTGGGTGTTCAATGACACTTGTTTCGGGAGCAAGTAAAAGTTAAAATCC
>JAPKBK010000214.1 GCA_028823435.1 Flavobacteriales bacterium | reverse complement strand
TCGCCTAGCGTCATTCCATTCGTTTCCAGGATGTATACGTACTCAGACTCTTCAACCAGATCAAGCAATTCAAAGAGGTGCTGCCTGCCAAGCGTGCCTTCAGATGCTGAAGCAGATATGAGCTTGTGCCCGTACCTTTTAGCGCCTTTAGCAAGAGCATTAAAGACCTGTTGAGGCGTATAGAATTTGCCGGTTGATTGAGGCCTAAAGACCGGTTTATCTGAAAAACAGAACTTGCATCGAAGGTTACAGCCTACCTCGACAGCGGACGTTGTGCCGCCGTAGAAGCGAAGTGGACGGGAGAGTTTTGCGTATTTACGCATATTCCCATCCACGACGATAGACTCCATCTTCTCTGTTAGTTTGATAGGGTCGTATCCTTTCATCGCTCTAGTGCTTTGACTTGGAGTCAGATTTGCCATACAAAAGCGCATTCTGAGTATTCATAATCGTGCGTGTAACGCCTTTTTTGACATCGCCCATGAACGTCTTTCCACCATTTTTCTCAGCATGATCCCACTCGTACTCAATCAAATCTTCTAGGAATGATATTGGCGAAGCGCCTTTCTCATTATCAACGCAGGCTCTATGAAGCCTCTTTATTGCTCTCGATTTATCTTTGTCGCCCAACTTAGATTTGTCGACGGATGTTTGCAGCATGTCGATGGTCTCGTCCATCGCCTTAGTGTCGATTGGGTGAGGCCTACCATCTTTCCCGCCAATTGCAAATGAGAACCTTGCTGGATCTTCAAACCTTGAGGCGTCGCCATGAACAACCTCAGAGACCATCGCTAATGACTTAAGTGTTCTTGGTCCCACCCCTTTCATCATCACCAGGTCCTCAAAATTGTCGATGTCACCGTTATAGGCCATATTTAGAACTGATCCTAGGCGCGTCATGTTGACGTCCTCTTCGCGAACATCGTGCCTGTTTGGCATCACGATTCCTCGATACTGATCGATCACCTCTGATGGCTTCTCTTTGGTTAGTCCTACAATGTTGGTTCTGAGCATGTCAGCTTTTGAGTCTGTTAGGTTGAGTATCGGCTCGCCCCTCTCACCAACGATGCCAGAGTGCGGAGTATCAACGAATGACTTTACAGTTGGCGAGTGCCAGTGGTAGCGTCTTGCTCGTCGCGTTCCTGTGTTCATTCCCTGAGTGATGCTCGTCCATTCACCCTCATCAGAGACAATAAAGTACTGCTGGTAAAGGTTGTAGCCATCCTGAACGGCGTTATTATCGACTCGCCTTGTGAGCTGAGATGACTTAGCTAGGTCGTCACCATCCAGGCCATGTCTGTCCGATATTCGCTTAACCTGAGTCGGAAGTGACCATCCATACTTTCCCTTACCGCCAAGAATATAAAGCCCTAAATCGTTCGCCTTTGGGTTTATTTGAGGCTTTAGAGAGCCTAGCACAGCAGCCGTTACGCCGGATGAGTTCCATTGCATCCCCATTACCGCACCAAGTGCTTGAAACCAGTTTGGATCACTCATACGAGTGAGAACCTCTGACTTCCCGTAGTTGTCGACTACCGACTCCACAATTGCATTTCCCATCAGCCCCATTCGAGCTGTGAACCATGTTGGCATTTTGCCAAAATGTAGTGGTAGACCCATTGATCCTGCATTAATCATTTTTATTCCTCCGTATTGTTATTTGATTAGCTTTTTAAGCTTTCTGTATAGCCTAGATAGATAGGCTGGTATTCCTGAGTTTAAGCCTTCTGGCATAACACTCTTCTGGTAACTGATTCCTGTAATGAGTTCCATTCCAATCAGTCTGTTGGTCATTGCTGTTAACGATACATTTGTGAACGATCCTGCATCAATCACTCTTTTTGCAATTGAGCCTAGCATGTACCTCTTTTTAAAGTCCATTTCAAAGACGGTTTCGTCCTCACCAAAGGCCTTAGTAAAAGCCTTATGAATCTTGCTTTTAGGCATCAACAAATAGGCAGCAAACATGTCCGCCTGCCTCTCTGCGATTGGCTTTTCTCCTGTGTCTCTGCACATGATTTCACCTGAAGCGCTCATCTCATTGAACGCGTCTTTATGAAGGCAGTGGTGACCCAACTCATGCGCAATCGTAAAGTTGTATCTGCCGTCATGATCCTCAATTGATCCGTTAACCTGAATGAGCTTGTCATCAAAGTGAATTCCCCCTAAAAAATCAGGGTCCTCAAACAGGCCTTCATTGGTAATCTCTATGTCGTAACCGAGATGATTCTGAGCAATCCTTTCAACAGGTACAGGCATCTCATTACCCCACTCTGAGTCATTCTGATAGCTCAGTATGAGATCGTTTGCCTTGTTTTCGATGACCTCATCTAGCAGCTCTGGAAAGTTGTCTAAATCTACCATAACGCCTCCTATTTTTTGTCCTTAGACATTTTGATCGCGGCCTTCTCTAGCTCTTCCCACTGCTCCTTGGAAAGGCCTTTGGCAGACCTTAGAAAACTTGGGACAGCTGATGGACTATCCTTGATCACATTAATGACCTCTGGATCGACCTGGTTTGCCATTGATAGTAGCTTATCGACATCAACCTTCAGCACTACCGCAATCTTTCTGAGCAGTTCTGGAGATGGAGCATTCTTACCTTTCTCAATGCTTGATATGTGCACACCTGAAACGTCGACCGCCCTTCCAAGCTCCCTTACCCCAATATCTCTTTTCGTTCTTAGGCTTCGGATATATTCACCTAGTGTTGTTTTTGGCATTATTGACTCCCTATTAATTGCTTGATACCGCTCATTAACTCTTTTCTTTCTTCGTCACTCGACTCTGTAAACTTCTCGTACCCTTTCATGAGAGTCATGACGTCATCCAGTGTCAGTCCAAACTCTTCCATGGTTGACATTATTGAGTCTTTATTAGTATTCATATTAAGCATTTGTTTCTCCTTTATTGTTGTAATGTGTAAACTATCAGTTAACAGTTTAGGTGTCATTGTAAACTGTCAGTTAACAGTTGTCAACATGAAATTGTAAAAAAATTATTTAGCGTCTAAAAAACTGAATATTGGGAGTTAACTTTCAAGAGCAAAAATCAGCTGTTTGTATATCTCAACGCGCTCATCTGAGCAACCCTCTGACCTCAGATGTTTCCATACATCTAGAAGTTCAGAATTTCTGTATTCACGCTCAAGAATTTTGGTGCCTTCGTCATCCCAAAAAGTCCACAACC
>JAPKBK010000213.1 GCA_028823435.1 Flavobacteriales bacterium | reverse complement strand
TTTATATTCAAAACGGTGCCACATGACGACCATATCTCTATCGCCATCTTCCAAAGCCCATTTTTCGACAAGATGCGCCTCTAAAATTTGCGCAGGAGTCCCTTCCACCAACGATGGCCCGGACTCCAGATCAAATAGACCGAGCCATTCTAGCCGCTCATTTGTTTCATGATCACTCACAACTGTTGCGTTTATCGCATCAGAGACGCTCATGTCGGCTGTCTTTGAAGGAAGAAACGAACGGGTCCACTCACTCCATGAGATCCCTTTACTCCAAGACAACTGAACGTCGTCACGCACCATCCCAAGCTGCACGAGAATATCCCATGAACGACAAAACCCATCCACTCTGAGTGTCCCCCTGATTAATGTTTGGATTCCTGCCAAACCATAAATCTTTTCATACGCTAGGGAGTCTCGGTTTGGATATCCTTTGTAAAGACACCCATCTATATTTACGGGTCGAAGCCGTCTGAAAACACGATGCGGCGGTTCGAGCTTCACTCTGCCATTGTCTTTAAATGTCGCTGAACCACCTTGACCAGCCAGAATAATATTTCTGGGGTTCCACGAAATTTTATAATGCCATGGGTTGTTGTCGGACTCAGTCGCAACCAACCCTCCACAATAAGACTCAAAACCGATCATCTCACCACCATCAGCTTTGATTTGGTCTATGACTTGCATTGCACTCATGTGGTCGATGCCTGGATCCAATCCGATTTCATTCAGAACGAGCACGCCTGCTTTGCGTGCTTCCGCATCAAGCGCAATCATCTCATCCGACAGATAGCTTGGTGTAATCACGGAAACACCTGCCTGAATCGCAACCTTTGCAACACCTGCATGTAAAAAAGGAGGAACCATTGACATCACAAGATCTGCCTCAGCAATTCTTTTGTCACGTTCGGAATTATCTGTTGATGAAAGCTCAAATGCTTCTCCTCTTGGGTGACCGTCGATCTTTAATCTTGCAACTTGCAAGTCAATGTCACCCACAACAACCCTCCACCCACATTCTTCTGAGCGCATTAACAAATGCTTGATCAGGGTGCTACACGACCGCCCTGCACCTAAAACTAAAATCGACTTCATAGAAAACCTGTATTAAATATTTGTAGGAGCAAGGTACATTTCACAACACATGTTTAACTATGGCACGTATATTGTTTTCTTCACAATTAAGCATTCCCCGCATTCAAAACTATATTGCGCCCAGAAACAAATCAATATGAATAAAACTGTATCACTTATTTGGGCTCTAACAATAGGCCTTGTGTTTGTTTTGGGATTTAGCAGCTGCAATGGCGCAAAAGCCTACACAAAAAAAGGCGCAAAAATGGAATCCGCCGGTATGATCGATCAAGCTGCCGATTATTATTTCACCGCGCTGCAAAAGAAACCCGCGCATATTGATGCCTTGACTGGGCTCAAGCGCACAGGACAGCAAGTACTGTCCCGCATTCTCGTTACTTTTGACCAAGCACTCGTCCTCAACGACAGACAGACTGCGATTAACGCATTTAAAAAGGCTGAAGGTTACAATAAAAAGGCAGCTGCGTATGGTGTCACTCTCCTTTTCCCAGAATCAAAAAGAGCGGTGTATGAGAATGTGAAGAATGCGCATGTAGAAGAGTTATATGGCGTCGCAACTGAACACCTCGAATCTAACAGATATGCTGAATCGCTTAGATTGTTTGAGGAAATCGTAGCTCTCATTCCTGCTTACAAGGACGCAAAAAAACTTGCTGACTATTCATTTTGTAAGCCCGCATACGAACTCGGAATCCAAGCCATGGAGGACAATCTATACCGAACCGCCTATGAAGCGTTTGACAAGGTTTACAAAAGAGATGCGTTATTTGAAGATGCGAGTCAAATCAGAGAGGAAGCACTGATTGCAGGTAGATACACCATTGCACTGATGAAGTTTAAAAACGGATCCAACCGAAGAAACATCAACACCAAGCTTAGCTCTCTTGTAGAGGAACGCCTCTTAAATTCAAATGACCCATTTCTCATGGTTGTAGACAGGGAGTCCTTGGAGTTGATTCTTCAAGAACAACACCTCGAACTCTCTGGATTAACTTCAGGTTCAGAATTAGAAATCGGTTCTATTCTGGGCGCAAAAGCAATCTTAAAAGGCACAGTCACAGACTGCTCTGTTTCTACCACGCCCATACGGCACGATAACAAAAGAGGATACCAGAGATACCGCGTTGCAACAGTGGATGCCGAAGGAAAGAAAAGTTATACGACAAAATACAAATCCGTAGGTTACGCTGAGTACTATCAATCAACTGAGGCATCTATGTCATTTACGCTCAAACTTATCTCCATGGAAACAGGGGCCATCCTTTCGAGTGAGACCGTAAACTCAACCAAGTCAGATCAAGTCAGATACATTAAATATGGCGGTGAAGCTTCCACCTTATACGCTGCAAAAACGAATGGCTCTGTAAACACATCTGCCAGCAGCCACAACCAGATTGTAAGCTTGACAAATGAGCGACGAGATTTAAAAAGTGACAATGTATTGGTGGATGATTTGACAAAGGTGATCGCTGCTAAAATCCAAACTGAGATTGAGTCAATCATTCAAGATCAAGTCAAATGATGTCAAAAAAAACACCGGCTCATTTTCTGTCACCAACATTGCTCTTCTTTATCGTGAGTTGTGTGGCTGTGGTTACAAGTGGATGTTCGGGAATGAAAAACACTGTTGAGGAAAAACCGACATGGACGATGGAAAGGCCAAACATGCCTACCCACTACATAGGTATATCATGGGTTTCGAAGGTTGAATTCCCATACACAGCAAAGGAAGTTGCAAGAGAAAATGCCCTCAACGCGTTAGCGCAGGAGATTCGGGTCAAGGTCAGTTCCACCTCACTTATGTCCACCCTCCAAGTGAATGATTGGGTCGATAAAAGCTTTACAGAAAGCATCGAGTCTACGGTGGTTGAAGATCTTGAAGGCTACAACCTCATTGACGAATACGAAAACAAGGAGGAAGTGTTTGTCTACTACAGCTTGTCTAAGTCAGCATACGCCAGAATCTTAGAAAACAGAAAACAGGCGACACTTGGCGTGGCATACGGGCACTACTTAGACGCCTCAAGAAAGCACTCAGAAGGAGAAATCTCCGTTGCAGTAGAAAGATACCTTATCGGACTAGATCACATGTCAGGGTATCT
>JAPKBK010000212.1 GCA_028823435.1 Flavobacteriales bacterium | reverse complement strand
GCCTGAACGGGCGTCATTCTCGTGGTCGCGTAGGTTGTTTAAATTCAAGACTGCGGCCGCCATTACTCCAGAGAAAGTGGCGGGCAAGAGCCAGCTTATTTGAAAGCTATGTGAAAATAAATACGCCACGCCCAACACGCCTATGTAGCCGAAAAATAACATTACATATACATCTCCAAGTCCTTTGTAACCATATGCTTTACGTCCCATCGTATAACGTAACGCTGCAAGTATGGCGAACACGCCCAGTCCACCCAGGATCAACACGCCGTATACCCTGGAGAAATTAAAATTGAACGCAAACCCCAGCGTTACACATCCCGCAACAAATGCCTTGATGGATGTTGACGTCAAAGCCCTTTTCATTTCACGTTCAGTGATATCTCCAGATGCCATCGCTCTGTCAGACCTCTCAGGCCCATCCGTCCCCTTTTTAAAATCTCCGTAATCGTTTGCGAAGTTTGCCAGAACCTGCAGATAAATCACGGTCAAGAGCGCGAAGCCAAGAACAGCATAAAACCTTGTGTCTGGTTGCGTAAGCTCCCCTTCTCCAAATCGAGCGACAGACGCTCCGACAAGTACACATGTGACCGCAAGCGGAAGTGTGCGAAGCCTTGCGGCTTTAATCCATGCTCCGAATGATGCCATCTTGCCGATTATGGAAACTTTGGATATTGCTGGAAGTTGGGTTCTCGCTTTTCTAAAAACGCCCGCTTTCCTTCCTGCGCTTCCTCCATGAGGTAGTACATCAGCGTTGCATCCCCCGCAAAATCCATCAGACCTCTTTGTCCATCTAATTCAGCGTTCAGCCCGCGTTTGATCATCCGGATCGCCATCGGAGATCGCTTCATTATTTTTTGACACCACGCCACGGTTGTGTCCTCCAGGTCTGCCATAGGTACAACCTTGTTGACCATCCCCATGTTCTCTGCCTCTTCTGCGGTGTACTGATCACATAGGAACCAGATTTCACGTGCCTTCTTTTGGCCCACCATATCTGCCAAATAGCTTGAGCCAAACCCTGCATCGAAACTGCCTACCTTAGGTCCTGTCTGACCAAACTTAGCGTGCTCAGCAGCAATCGTTAAATCACAGACCACATGCAATACGTGGCCTCCCCCAATTGCATATCCATTGACCATTGCAATCACGGGCTTAGGGAGTGATCTTATTCTCTTCTGAAGGTCGAGAACATTTAAACGGGGAACCCCATCCTCACCGATGTATCCCCCCACACCTTTCACGTTCTGGTCTCCGCCGCTACAAAAAGCGACATCTCCCTCACCTGTCAAAACCACCACACCTACATCTCCTCTTTCGCGGGCGATATCCATGGCGTCTATCATTTCTATGTTCGTCTCAGGTCGGAACGCATTAAGCACCTTAGGTCTGCATATGGTAATCTTAGCTATGCCGTCAAAGTACTCAAAACGAATGTCTTTGTACTCTTTAATTGAAGTCCAACTATAATTGCTCATTTTCTTAATTTATCTTTTTAGAGAGTCTGTCACTTGTTTTGAAACGCCTTCATGTACTTCTTGTAAACATCAGAACTGATTTTCGGATCGGTCACAATTTCTAGGACTGCGGGTCCCGTAAAGTGAATGAATTCAGACAACTTCTTCTTCGTACTTTCAGCATCGTCTGCACAAAAGTACATCAGCCCACAGAAGCGCGATGCAGCTTTAATGCTTGTTTTTGGTTTGGCTTCAAAATGTGAGCCCAACAGTCCGACTTCATTTGGTCCTTCGAGCCACCTGAAAATTCCTCCCCCTCCATTATTGACCACGATGACCTTGATGTTGTCAGGCAGCTCCTGAACAGAAGCCAGGCCATTTATATCATACAGAAAGGCAACGTCACCACTGACTAAGAGGACATCTTCTTCCGTTGTTAAAGCATGCCCGACAGCTGTTGAAGTGCAGCCATCGATCCCGGCCACCCCTCTGTTTGCGTGCAGTTTAATTTCTCCTTCCGCACTATTTATGGTATCAAAAAGCATGGCATACCTGGCCGAAGTGCTGTTCGCAAAATGAATGAATCCCTTATTGATTGCTTGGAAAACCTCACGATAAGCAGATAAATCACTCCACTCGAACTCATCTAACCCATGTTCATGAATCGATTTGATTCGTGTCTTCTCTTTTGCGAAAAACGCAGCAAACGCATCTGATTTTGTGACTTCACGTTCATAAAATAAAAGCCACTCACATGGGTCAGCATGGATGCTTTCAACGAGGGAGCCAAAAGTGTCAAGCCCTTCTCCGTCGTCTCCCACGTGAACATGAGGCACATGTAAGGCTGTGAGTTGTTTCCTGAGAGATTTACTCATGACAGGTTGTCCTACCGTGATGATTGCAGATGGAGCGTTGTGATGACGTGTGCTGTCTTTTATATCAAAAATTTCACATGAGGCGAGGAGATCGCCAGAGGAAATTAATGCGTCACCCTTGATTCCCGAGAATTTCTCTGAAACGCCAGGAAGGGTTGTTCGGGCGCCCTGCTTCCAGATTCCTCTGGGGCCAGCAATCAGTATTGCATGACGCCCATTTTCTAAAAGTGTCTGGGGTATAGTGAGCGCTGGTGTCGTTGTCGGGTTCGGAACAGGAATTGAGATGTCTTGACGCACGATCTTTCCGTACAAAGGCTCTTCAAAGGGCACATTTAAGTGCGAAGGCCCGCCGCAACATGCACTTGACCAGGCTGCTTGTGCCATTTCAATGATTTCATTGTCGGTGTGCTTGCTTTCGTCAATTGTGGCACCATACAATGTGTGGTTTGAGAAGAGTTGTGATTGAATGACGGTTTGGCCATGGCCCTTTCCGATGGCATCGACAGGCCTGTCTGCCGTAATGCTTATGAGAGGTACACGCTGATGAAATGCCTCGGCAATGGCTGGGCCATGGTTCACAGCTGCAGTACCTGAGGTGCAAACCACTGCAGCAGGTGTGCCGTTTTTGAGCGCGAGCCCTAGGGCGACGTGTGCAGCGGATCGTTCATCGATGACGACATGTGTTGTGATAAGCGGATGACTCACCAATGAAATGATGAATGGCGCATTCCTAGATCCCGGACTTATGACAGCATCCCTTAGTCCCAATTGAGCCAATGTCGAAACAAGGACTGACGCCCCTCTGTGGTCGGAAGTCGTCTGTTGTAAATGGGATTCGGGTTTCGCAATCTGCGGCATATCACGAAGGTAGTGAGTG
>JAPKBK010000211.1 GCA_028823435.1 Flavobacteriales bacterium | reverse complement strand
AATGTAAGTCCACAAAAGACGGGTAAAGATGATATCCTGTGAGGTCCAAACGAACAGCTGGTCCTGTGATCGACTCTGGATTAACATCTTGTATTTGGCCTCTGAAAAGAACCACAGTCGCATCTTTGAGAACAGTAGATGCATCCACATGCACCGTCCCATGTTCAAGGACGATTTTCACCAAATGTTTGTCTAAAGTTCCGTTTACAGGAAAGGTAGAAGAGGCGGGGCTGGGGGTTTGTGCAAAAACCCCTGCAGCAAATAAGCAGGTAAGAAGTAGAGAGAATAATATGCGCATGAGTTTCTTGTGTCTGGAGGGCAAGTTAATGACTCCAGAGGAATGTCCTGAATTATTCGGAAGTATCTTGCAGATGATTAGTCAACGCAATAGAAAGCTATGGAAAACAACATGGAAACACCGAAATTCCCTACTACAGTGTACGCTGAGATGACGCCAAATCCAGCAACAATGAAATTCATGGTGGACAGACAACTCGTTTCTGAATTACACCAATTGGATTTTCTGAATCAACAGGAGGCAAAAATATGCTCCCCACTTGCGGCAGAACTGTTCAATTTCCCATTTGTGACTGGCGTTTTTATAAGCGGAAACATCGTTTCTGTGTCGAAAGATGAATCTTTGGGATGGGAAATGATTGTCATGCAGCTTCGAGAATATATCAGGGAGTGGCTTGTAGATAATGAATTTGCAGTCACGGAAGATAAAATATCTGAACTTGAAGCGCGAGGTAATTCAACGGATTCAGAAGGGAAATCAGCTGTTACCATAGAAAAATTAATTGAATCTGAGAACCTTTCTCCTACTGAGTTCGATCAACAAATAGGAGATCTCCTCAATGAATTTGTAAGACCCGCTGTAGAACAAGATGGTGGAGCGATCGATTTTGTGGGATTTAAAGAGGGTGTTGTATACGTTCAATTGAGAGGTGCTTGTGCAGGTTGCCCATCCTCCACTGAGACTTTGAAAGGTGGGATCGAAACCCTTCTTTCTGCAAAAATTGAAGAAGTGAATGAGGTTGTAGCGATTGCATAACCCCAATAAACTACACATAAATTTCATGTAGGCTTGTTTATGTTGTATCTTAATAGCTACATCACACATGTCCTAACATGATTCAAAGACTACTCATCTATTTCGTTTTCCTCTCATTTGGGGGAGTTCTTTGGGGCCAAACCCCTTTCGGACCCCCTGCACTTCAGGAAAAAATTGCAGAACACAATTTATCTGAGACGTGTCATTTGTCTTCTAATCCAGGGTTGATTGGAACAGGAAGAGACGTATTCTCAAAAGTAGACCCTCCCCAGTGGTTTACGCCTGGGTCTGACAGGGTCGCTAATATTGTAGTGAGCTACAGTCAGGGGTTTCCTGAAGAGGCTCAAGCTGCTCTTGAATACGCCTTGGATATTTGGGGACAACTTCTAAACAGTGAGATCACGATTTGGGTTAATGCTGAGTGGGGTACGCTAAGTACAGGGGTGCTTGCTCAAGCCGGCCCCGAGACACTGCACTCGAACTTTAACGGAGCAACGTATGGAAATAGATATTTCCCTGGCGCTTTGGCAAACGCACTGTCTGTAAGCGATCTATCGCCCGGACAGCCCGATATAAATATTACGTTTGGAGACGGTATAAATTGGTATTATGGGATTGATGGCAACACGCCTGGCAGTAAATATGATTTTGTAACTGTTGCGCTTCACGAGGTGAGTCACGGACTTGGTTTTATAGGTAGTGCAACTCACAATGGAAACTCTGGTTTTACTGGGGTCTCTGGAACGCCCCTGATTTATGATGTTTTCGTTGAAACTGCTGACGCTACAAGCATACTAAGCTTTAACAGCGGAACCACTGACTTAGGGGAGGCATTAGAAAGTGATGCTTTGTTTTGGAATGGCGTCGAAGGATGGGCAAGTTCTACAATAGGAAGACCTCGACTTTATGCACCTGTAAATTGGAACGGAGGGTCCAGCTATTCACACCTTCGAGAAAACACCTATCAATCAGGAAGTGAGAATTCTTTAATGACGCCTTTCTTAGGGACAGCGGAAGCCATCCACAGTCCAGGTCCAGTTGTTGAGGGCATGTTTAGAGATATGGGATGGAGTATGGATCTTATCAATGTTAGCTGTGAGATTTTTTCAGCTGTTTCAGGCCTTCAACTGCCTTGTAATCCTTCTACAAGTACATATACACAACAGGTCGTAATCACATATGAAAACAATCCAACCATAGGTGTAATCGTTGTGAACGGAACCTCTCATTCGATAAGCTCGAGTCCCCAAACAGTGACGCTCGTCAATCAACCTGCAGATGGTCTACCCGTTGATGTTGAGGTGTATTTTACATCTCAGCCCGATTGCATTATGACGTTTCCGGCAGCGTACACTGCCATCGATCCTTGTTGCCTCAATTTGAGAATAGAAGCGGTTAACCCCGTAACAAAAACAATATCAATAAATAACATTGGAAATTGTGACGATGGTTTAGACGGCTTCAGCCTGTTTTCTGACTTTTCAGAAGTAGATCTGGTATCCCTTGTAACTCCCGGCTATGTCTTTGTTGCGGGTGAAACCTTAGAGGTGGTTTGGTCTGACTGGGACCCTACATTCATCTACACAAACGAAGGAGAATTATCGCTCGTGAACCCCATAAATCAAGTTGTAGACTATATCCAATGGGGGAGTCCCAATCACGCCACAGAGCTTAATGCTGTTACAAATAACATCTGGGAAATCAACGACTATATTGCAGGAGAGCCGCCATTTATTTACACCGGTACTGGTGAATTCGGATTGGCAGAGTGGAGTTTTGTGCCATATGTATGTAATGTCATAGATGCAACCGCGGCATTCACTTCCGAGTGTGATCTCAATTCTGGGGTATATACGCAGGAAATAAACTTGACGCTTTTATCCCCCCCTGCCACAGGTGAAATCACTTTAAATGGTCAGGATTTCGCGCTCGATGGGAACAACACGAGCAGTCTTTCTGGTGAAGCGCTACTTGCAACACTGACTTTAGAAGGTCTTGTTTCAAACGGCTTGACCGTTGATTTAAATGTCACCTTCGTCACTGATATGAATTGTGGAGCGGTCTTCTCGGAAGTGTTCAGCGCTCCAGAGAATTGTTTTTGCTTGAATGATGCAAACGTTGATGGGTCAATTAACGTGAGCGATATTCTAATGGTTTTGGCAGAATT
>JAPKBK010000210.1 GCA_028823435.1 Flavobacteriales bacterium | reverse complement strand
GAAGGGACATCCTTGATTACCTTGGCACCATGGCAAAAAAAAATGATCTGGAACGCAATAAAAACGAGGACCGAATGCGGCTTCTTGTTTCAGGTTTAGAAAGAAAACTTGATCTTGTAAAGAAAGGTGGAGGTGCAAAACGCATCAAAAAAGAACACGCCAAAGGCAAAATGACAGCCAGAGAAAGACTCTCTGTTTTGTTTGATCCTGAGTGCAAACGATTTGAATTGGGTGCACTCGTGGGAGATGGAATGTATGAGGAGTATGGAGGCTGCCCGTCAGGAGGTGTGGTTGTTGAAGTGGGGCGAATCCATGGCAGGCTTTGTATCGCCGTTGCAAATGATGCAACGATTAAAGCTGGCGCTTGGTTCCCTATCACAGCTAAGAAAAATCTGAGAGCGCAAGAAATCGCGCTAGAAAACAAACTGCCCATCATCTACCTCGTGGATAGCGCAGGCGTATTTCTCCCGCTTCAAGATGAAATCTTCCCTGACAAAGAACACTTTGGGCGAATGTTTCGGAATAATGCGAAATTATCAAGCGAGGGCGTACCACAAATAGCTGCTGTGATGGGCTCATGCGTCGCAGGAGGTGCATACCTCCCAATCATGAGTGATGAGTCACTCATTGTAGAAGGGACTGGATCGATCTTTTTGGCGGGGAGTTATTTGGTCAGAGCCGCGATTGGAGAAAATGTGGATAACGAAACACTTGGAGGTGCAGTGACACAGACAGAAATAAGTGGCGTCATCGATTACCCATGCAAGGACGACGAAGATGCATTAAAAACGATTCGAGATTTGGCCTCTCATTGGGGTGAAACATCAAAAGCAGCCAATTTCACGAGAGCAAATTCAGTCAGCCCATCAGGACATTCCATTTCTTCTATTCTTCCAGAGGAAAGAAACAAACCATATGAATCTCACGATTTAATTGATTCATTGGTCGATGAGGGATCCTTTACTGAATATAAAAAGACGTTTGGGAAAACACTCATCTGTGGATATGCACGCGTTGATGGCTGGAGTGTAGGCATTGTGGCCAATCAACGCATGACTGTCAAGTCAAAAACAGAAGGATTGCAGTTTGGGGGAGTGATTTATTCTGACAGCGCAGATAAAGCAGCACGATTTGTCATGACGTGTAACCAAAAAAACATTCCACTTGTGTTTTTACAAGATGTGACTGGTTTTATGGTCGGTTCACGGTCTGAACACGGAGGAATCATTAAAGACGGCGCAAAACTTGTGAACGCAGTCGCGAATAGCGTGGTCCCTAAATTCACAGTGATCGTGGGCAACAGTTACGGCGCAGGCAATTATGCCATGTGCGGAAAAGCATATGACCCTCGGTTTATTGTCGCTTGGCCTACAGCTAGAATAGCTGTGATGGGTGGAGAACAAGCTGCAAAAGTTCTACAACAAATTGAAGTCGCAAGGCTTGTCAAAGCTGGAGAGCCTATAGATGAAGAAAAACAGAATGAACTGCTCAAGAAGATTGAAGCACGTTATGAAGCACAAACACAACCAGAATATGCTGCTTCACGTTTGTGGGTCGACGCTATTATAGATCCGGAAGACACACGTTCATGGATCAGTATGGGCGTAGAAGTTGCAAATGAATCTCCATCTGAAAAGCCATTCCGTCCAGGAGTCATGCAGACTTGATCTGTTTACATGCAGACTTGATCTGTTTAATTAATTCAAAATGAATCGTCCATTTATACTCGTTATAACAGCGCTACTATGCGCCATCCCCTTCACATCATCTGCGCAGAAGGAAAGTAAAAAAGCAAGGCAAGCGACCGCAAACATTGTGGCATCTAATCCTTCTCCTTATTTAATTTATACGTCAGACGGTCAAATGACTTCTTTTGACGAAATCATCAAAGTGGCATTAGTGTCGGACGTGATTTTATTTGGAGAGTTACACGACAACCCCATGATACATTGGCTTCAACTCCTTCTTACTGAAGCAATTGATATCGAAGAACGTGAACTAGTCTTGGGCGCTGAAATGTTTGAAACAGATGACCAACTTCCTTTAAATGAATATTTAAATGGGGTCATCAATTTGAGTAAGCTGGAAAAAAACACAAGGGTTTGGCCTAATTTCAAAACAGACTACCTTCCTCTTGTGGACTATGCAAAAGAGAACAACCACAAATTCATTGCGACGAATGTCCCTAGGAGATATGCATCCTTTGTCTACTACCATGGACTTGACACTTTAGAATATTTGTCTGACGAAGCAAAACAACTCCTCCCCCCCTTGCCTATTCTATATGACGGGACCGTGGGGTGCTATGTTGAAATGCTCGAAATGTCTGGGGGACATGGTGGAGACAATCTGCCCAAATCGCAAGCCCTCAAAGATGCTTGCATGGCTCATAACATCAGTGTCAACTTACCTGAAAATGGTGTTTTCATTCACTATAACGGTGCTTTCCATTCTCAAAATAAAGATGGAATTGCATGGTATTTAAGGCAAACAAATCCAGAGTTAAAGGTCTTAACGATTGATGCAACAGAGCAAGACGAGATCAATCAATTAGGTGAAGAGCGCGTGGGTGTGGCTGACTTCATCATTGCAACGCCTTCCAATCTCACAAAAACGCATTAAAAACAGGACGTACACAGGACGAGATCACTATTGATTGCGCTCAAGGTAAATTAACGCTTCCAGCATCGGTTTATACAGTGCATGAACCTCACTCTTTTCTTTACAATCAAGCGCATTACGTAAAGTAAGTATGGCCTCTAGAAGGGTTTGTTCATCTTCCACAATTTCACATTGCTCGATGAGCGTGAGCCCTTCCATCGCAGACCTATAATCGCCAGAAGTTGCACATCTGACGATGACATCAACACTTTCTGATGGAACAAACCCTGCACTCCACATAAAACCAAGGACATCTGCATGAATGTCTTTTCTTACTTGATTGTTCAGGGTCTCTAAAAATACCCCTTCAGCTGCGCTCAGCTTCACACTGGACAACAACCCTCTCATTTCTTCCTTAAGCGCATCGTCTTTACGCAAACTGAACGCCTCTAAAAGCGGCTCTACCCAGGCAATGGTTCCACTGTCATTCGCTCTTTTTAAAGCTGACTTCACCTTCTTTTCGTCTTTCGACATTAGATCTTTCATTTGACAAAGGTATCTGGTAATTTCCAACACTCCATTAATTCTGCGATCATCATCGCAGTTGCCCCCCAAACCAATCTTGATTC
>JAPKBK010000209.1 GCA_028823435.1 Flavobacteriales bacterium | reverse complement strand
GGTCAGCAAAAATTCATTGAGCAGTTAGTTAATTTCAAGATGGCTTTTCCCGTCACCATTTTTCTAGTCACCCATGTCCGAAAGGGTGAGAACGAATACTTGGCTCCAAACAAGTACGACATTAAGGGGTCGGGCTCGGTCACAGATTTGAGTGACGGCGTCGTTATGATTTTCAAAAATAAAAGGAAGATCGAAATGATGGCTCAGGCAGAGATGTTAGGTGAGGAGCCGGATGAAAAATATACCAAACAGTGGGACTCATACCTTGAGGTTCTCAAAAACCGAAACGGCCAGTGGGAAGGAAAGGTTGGTTTTGAGTTCGACTCAGGTTGCATGCAGTTTAAAGAAAGAAAAGGTTCCAAGCCAAAATATTACATTAATTACTCAAAGGAAAGCTAATGGACGATCAGGAGCAGTTTGCAAACGCAGTTAGAGAGGCTGGTAAAGCCATCTACAAAGCAGAAGCGGCATTAGGTCGGGCTGACGCTGATGAAAAGAAAATTGTTGCTATGACAATGGTCAAAGCAGAGCTAAATACCGGAGCTAAAACAAATGCGGCTCAGATAAGAGCGGCTGATGAAGATATCACGGTGTACCAAGCGCGATGTGATCGCGGGACAGCGAAGGGATTGTTGGCCTTAGCCAAAACGGAATTAATAGCGGCAGAAATGGAATTTAAACAATGGCAAAGCAACATGGCGAATCAACGCCTCGAAAAACACAGAATTTATAACTCATAGGAACTAAAAATGAAAAATGAATCGTTAAGAACATTAATGTTTAACAAAGACGTAAGCCAGAGTCACTTAGCTAGACAGACTGGTGTGGCACAACCAACCATCAATAGGTTTTTAAATGGGCATACAAAGTCCCCGAACTTCGTATCGGTTTTAAAAATAGCGAAGTATTTTGATGTTCGGGTTGATCAAATATTTGACATGGAAATTGATAAAATTTTTCACCGGCCAGCGGATCACCCTATTTTTGACAACTTTAATAACGAAGATGCCGAGACACAATGAAAGGGAGGACGCCCACCGCTGAAGAAAAAAGGTGGATGTCCGCCATATCTGATTTCGGGTGCGTGGTGTGTAAGAAATTCTTGGGAGTGACGTCCCCAGCAGAAATTCATCACATCGACGGCAAGACAAAACCTGAAGCTCACTTCAATTCAATCCCGTTGTGCTACTTGCACCACAGGGCAGGAGAAGACAATGAAAGATTCACATCAAGACACCCATCAAAAGCAAAGTTTGTTGGGCGGTACGGCAAAGAGCAGGATCTTCGAGAGTGGCTTAGAGATAACATCGGGGGGGATTAATACAGCAACACCCGAAGACTGGAATCGGGTGAGAAAATCGGCCCCAGCAATTGAGCGAAAAGAGCATCCCGAAAATCTACGGGAGGAGAACGTCTATTCGCCATCTCACTACACGCATGCAACCGGCGCTGAATGCATCGACATCATGATACAGCTCTACGGTAAGCAGAGAGTTGAGGAGTGGGCTGAAATAACATCCTTTAAGTACCAGTGGCGAAATGGATCTAAAGAAGGAAACTCGTCAGAGCAGGACAAGATGAAGTCCATTTGGTACAACCGATTTAGCATGGGGGATGACCCTCGAAATGACTGATTTTATTATTAGATGTGTCGCTGGTTATGGCTTCTTGCCAATCATTCGCGACGTTGACAATCAAGAGATTTACCGTGGTGAATTTCAAGACACTGCACAAGACGCACTTCAGTGTTGCTTGGATGCAGGAATTAGTGAAGAAATAAAACCAGTTGATTCAACTCCATATGAACATAACCGAGGGAGAGGGAATACATGATTAACGGAAGAGCAAAAGGCCATGCTTTTGAGCGTGAGCTTATTAAACTATTTCAAGATGAGTTTGGTGAGTGTGCTGATCATCTTAAACGCAACCTAGATCAATATCAGATCGCCGGTAAGGCTGACATTGAGTTCAACAACATAATGATTGAGGCCAAGCGCTACGCCAAGGGCTCATGGTTCAAGCCTGAGTGGTGGCAACAAACCCTCACCTCCGCAGGGGATACTCACGTTCCATTGCTTATTTATAAGTATGACCGACAACCGATGAGATTTGTGTTCAGGATCAGCGACATCATGGGTGATGAGCATCAAAACGCGACTGCCACTGTGGACTGTGCAACTGGGATTATGTTGATGCGCGAGATGTTGGAGTTTTCAAATGCCTAGACGAGGTTCTTATTACTTACGCCAAAGCCAACCTAATCCACCCAGTATCAGTAAAGTTCAGATGAGCCAAGACGTTGAGGCTTTCTTGCGGGGTGGGGGCAAAATAAAACAAATTTCGGCAAGTGACGGTGGGGAAAGAGCGGGTAAACACATGTGGATTGGTCACATGACTAAAGATCAAAAAGACCGACAAAACGGTCAGGTCAATCATTATTACGGCAAACCAGCATGGAAATACTAATTAGATGAAGCCAGACAAGTTCAGGGCTCTTGTAAAATTGGCGGCGGAAAAAATCCAATACCCCCTGTGCCTAAAAGCTATAGAGGGAAGCATGCACAAAGACTTCCACGCACTAGCAAGAGCCACTCTAATCTATTACCTACCAAGCCAGATAGTAGGGCTCAAGACTAAGGAAGAACGGAGAGAGGCAATCAATTCAATACCTGAGATTGCAGATCCGATACACACAAAACAATTCATCATGCACGGCGTAAAGGTGATCTGGAATAATGCTAATAAAGCTAAGTAAGCAGGACGTTCATAGCTCAGAAATCATGGGAGCCGATACGGTAAAGCTATGCGAGATGCAGGGCTTCAAACCAAGGCTTGAGAACGACCGACAGAGCAGGGTAGAGGCAAACATCTACGGCTTTAAGGCAGAGTTCGCTGTTGCCCGATTGCTGGGCGTAGAGACGCCTACCGTCAACGTAGTGAGTGATGGGGGTGTTGACCTTTGGTTTGAGGGGGTGAGCATCGATGTGAAGTTTAACAATGCAGAGTTTGGCAACCTGATCTTCGACAACATGGATAAGTTTAAATCCAAGATCGCTGTACTGGTTGGGAAGACAAGTGACCCTGAGGTGATGCGAGTCAATGGATGGATTAGTCGTAAGAAGTTTGGGGGTTCACATTTCCAAAAGGACTTTGGCTATGGGCCTAGGCTTGTCATGAAACATCATGATCTGCTAGATATTGAGAGTTTATGGAAGGTGCTAATGGAGTATCGGTTTAAATAATCTAGACCAAAAAAAACAGCCCCCGAAGGGGC
>JAPKBK010000208.1 GCA_028823435.1 Flavobacteriales bacterium | reverse complement strand
AGACCATGCAGGAACGTATTGATGCATTTATGGCTCAAGTAGCCAAATCAAATGCAAACGAACCCGAGTTTCTTCAAGCTGTCCAAGAGGTAGCAGAAACAGTAATCCCATTTATAGCAAAAAACCCCAAGTATTCTCATGGGAAAATACTTGAGCGAATGATCGAGCCCGAGCGCACGATCATGTTTCGAGTCGCTTGGACAGATGACAATGGGGAGGTACATGTAAATCGGGGATATCGTGTAGAGTTTAACTCTGCGATAGGGCCCTATAAAGGAGGGTTGAGATTTCACCCAAGTGTGAACCTAAGCATCCTTAAGTTTCTAGGTTTCGAACAGGTCTTTAAGAATTCATTAACCACGCTTCCTTTAGGGGGTGGAAAGGGCGGTTCTGATTTCAATCCAAAGGGAAAGAGTGACCACGAAGTCATGAGGTTTTGTCAAAGTTTTATGACTGAACTGTCAAGACATATTGGCGCCAATACGGATGTTCCAGCTGGAGATATTGGCGTCGGTGGACGTGAAATCGGCTTCCTATTCGGACAATACAAACGAATACGCAATGAATTTGTAGGCGTACTTACTGGAAAAGGGATCAACTATGGTGGATCTCTAATACGTCCAGAGGCGACAGGTTACGGTACGGTGTACTTCGCTCAAGAGATGCTCGCGACACAGAATGAGACCCTAGATGCAAAAACGGTCGTGATTTCTGGATCAGGAAACGTTGCGCAATATGCGGCTCAAAAATGTATCGAACTTGGGGCAAAAGTGGTCACTCTGTCTGACTCTAAGGGCTTTATACATGATCCTGAAGGGATGTCGCAAGAAAAGCTTGAGTGGGTCAAGACGCTGAAAAATGTACGAAGAGGACGTATCTCTGAATACGAAGCGCAATTCCCTGGAAGTAAATTTCACGCAGGCGCTCGTCCGTGGAATATCTCATGCGATTTGGCGCTACCATGTGCCACTCAGAATGAAATTGAGGGAGACG
This sequence comes from Flavobacteriales bacterium, assembly GCA_028823435.1. Lineage (GTDB taxonomy): Bacteria > Bacteroidota > Bacteroidia > Flavobacteriales_D > Sanyastnellaceae > UBA974. Next base: position 2,317 of record JAPKBK010000208.1, on the reverse strand, counting down.
ATGCAAAAGCATTGGTCGACAACAATTGCATGTGTGTTGCCGAAGGTGCCAACATGCCGTGTACACCTGATGCCGTTGAATTGCTCCAAGAAAATGGTGTGCTTTTCGCACCTGGCAAGGCTTCAAATGCTGGAGGAGTTGCCACTTCTGGATTAGAAATGTCACAAAACAGCATGCGTTTGGCATGGAGTGCTGAAGAAGTTGACGCACGCCTGCATAAAATCATGAAAGACATTCACGCTCAATGTGTGGCGTACGGAAAGGATGAAAATGGCAAGGTTGATTATGTGAGAGGTGCGAATATTGCTGGTTTTGTAAAAGTTGCAAATGCCATGTTAGATCAAGGAGTTGTATAAAATAAAACATCATGAAAATAGCTTTTTATAACACATTAAATTCAATCGTTCTCATAGCTCTCGGACTATGGGGTTATATCGATTACACCGATGTTCAGTCACCAACAGCATTAATTCCTGTTGGATTTGGTATCATTCTATTGTTGTGTGCCAACGGGTTAAAGAAGGAAAATAAAATCATCTCGCATGTTGCTGTTCTTTTAACATTGCTCATCCTTGTGGCCTTGGTTGGAATGAGATTGCCGAAAAGCCTTATCTCAGGAGGATTGGGATTGGTTCGTGTGATCGGAATGATTTTAACGTCTGTTTTATCGATGGTTGCATTTGTACTCAGCTTCATAAAAGCGCGTAGATAGCCTATGAATGTGGCAAGCCGCTTCCGTGTGTTTTTCACGTCATGCCTCGCTGTTTTCATGGTTGTGTCTTGTGACAATCCTAACAACAGAACTGAAATTGGGCACGAGGATCAGCCTGGAACTGAACAGAATGCTCAAATCAATCTCGAAGGCATTGCGGTCATGTATAAATATAAATGCGCGATCTGCCATGGTGAAAACGGAGTCTCTGTGATTAAGGGGGCACCAAATTTGGTCACCACAGAATATACAATGGAAGAAAGAGTCGCCATTATCATGTACGGAAAAGGCACAATGCCCCCTCAAAAAGATGTGCTTGACATGCCTACGATTAGGGGACTTGCGGTGTACATTGACAGTCTTAAGTAACAGATCTCATGGCAAAAAAACAACCTGTTTCAACTTCTGAAGACAAGGAAACATGCGTCCTGATAGGCCTTGCAACCCAGAACCAAAAACGTGAACAGCTTGAAGAGTATCTTGAAGAGCTCGCGTTCTTAGTGACTACGGCAAATGCAGTTTCTAAAAAGACATTTATTCAATCACTCACGAAGCCTGATTCAAAAACGTTTATTGGGTCGGGCAAGCTTTTAGAAATTAGAGACTACGTCAGAGCCGAAGGTATCGATATGATCGTATTCGATGATGAACTCAGCGGTTCTCAAATCAGAAACATCGAAAAAGAAATTGAGGGAGTCAAGATTATCGATCGACCCAATCTCATCCTCGATATTTTTGCCCAACGCGCAAGAACCTCTCACGCGAGAACCCAAGTAGAACTTGCGCAATACCAATACCTGTTGCCGCGTCTCACAAATATGTGGACTCACCTTCAAAAACAAAAAGGGGGTATCGGAATGAAAGGTCCTGGGGAGAAAGAAATAGAGACCGACCGAAGAATCATCAGGGACAGGATTGCTCTTTTAAAAAAGGAATTGGTTGCCATAGATAAGCAAATGGCCACGCAACGTAGCAACAGAGGGTCTATGATTCGTGTGGCTCTTGTAGGCTATACAAATGCTGGGAAAAGCACGCTTATGACTGCGCTTTCAAAGAGTGATGTTTTTGCTGAAAATAAGCTTTTTGCGACACTCGACACGACCGTTAGAAAAGTCGTTGTCGCGAATCTTCCGTTTCTACTAAGTGACACTGTCGGTTTCATCAGAAAGCTGCCAACACAACTTATTGAGAGTTTCAAATCCACGCTCGATGAAACCCGTGAAAGTGATTTACTGATCCATGTGATCGACGTAAGTCATCCTCAATTTGAGGATCAGGTCGCGGTAGTCGAGCGTACATTAGAAGAAATCGGCAGTGATGACAAACCTACTTTACTTCTTTTTAATAAAACAGATCTTTTAGAAAACGAGGATGCTGAGGTTTCTGGTGCTGAGATCATTCAAGGTCTGAAACAACGGTTCGAGAAGGATGGGTTTGATGTTGTTTTTATGAGTGCAAGAGATAAAGAGGATATTACAAACTTAAGAGACTTGCTTTATAACAGAGTGAAGGAGCTCCATGTCAAGCGGTATCCGTATCATAAATTCCTTTACTGAAATTATATAATCTGAGCTAACTTCGTCACATGTCAAGTATTCGTCAAGA